>JAQIBO010000516.1 GCA_027859055.1 Spirochaeta sp. | reverse complement strand
CGCAGATCGTCGATGGTCGCCGTATTCCGTTCCCCCTCACCAAGCGGCAGAAACAGATTTATGCCGCATTCGGGATCTCACCGCCGGTGTAGGTATAATTTCCGGCGGGAAATTAGGTTCAAACTTCGTTGAACATCTCGGCCAATCTCTGCATCAACTCTTGCTTGATCTTCTTTTTTTCGTATCCGACATCCTTGACGCCCAGACTGCGTGCGAGCTCTTTCTCGCTTGGCGGGTCCGACGACAGATACACCGCCACGGCAATCTCCCGTTGCGGTGACGGGAGCCGATCGACCGCTTTTCGGATCGTCGAGATGTTCACGTTTCGCAACAGTTCTTCCTCCGGCGTTCGGCGTGGTGCCCCGGAAATAATACTGCCACGATCCAGGTCGTCGGGCTCCGCCGCCCGGGGTACATGGTATTCGTAGTCGGCTTTGCGGGATGGGTTTTGCACAGTCCGTAACACCGCCGGTACCACGGTACTTCGAATAAACGCGGATTCACCGGGATGGCTTTCGAGGGCGCTGCGTTCCGCGTCATAGAGATCAGCCCCTTTCACCGCGACGGCGTAGAACAGATCAACGGCGATCGGTCCAAGCTTCTTGATCCCGACCGGTACGGTACGTCCCTTCTTCTCGCGATCACGGTGCTTACCCAGGACTATCGTTGTGATCAACGCACCAAATGATTGGACCGGGTTATTGATGTCCGTCAACTCACCGGAAGCGAGCTTGTTCTTGAGGACGGTGGTTGTGTCCACAGCGACATCGTGGGCGACATTGTAACGTCGATCGTCGTCGAATATTCGTCGGACGAATTTCTGAGAAAGGATGATCCGGTACGCTTTTGCAAGGGCGCGAGTTTCTATGAAGCGCGTCAGAGCATCGATATCCGGTTGGATCGGCGTATTGGCCGGAGTGGACGTCGGATTCAGGCCGGCTGCGGAACCGGCTACCGGCGCGGACGGATACGCGAGAGCTTCAAAGTCTGATTGAAAGGTATCTTCGTCAATCTCGCGGTCGAGGCGAGACAAGAATTTGGTAAGAGAGAGAGAAGTAGATTCTATCGGTGTTACCTCTGAGGTTTAATTGTATCATAACGCCATCGATTTCAAAAATGGTTCATCTATAAATCCACAACAGGTTTCCACAGACAGAGAAGCTCTATCGTACGCAATCACGCCGAGCATGCCGGGACGACCGGAAATATTATCGCACGGCGATCGAGTTTCTCTCGCCGACATAGAGGCGATATTTCATCGGCAGTAACTTTTCCCTACCACTGAACGCGTTATCTCTAACGACGCTTTTTCTCCTATATAGTTTTCGATCCATTCATCCTCTCGGACACCGAACGTTTCGACTGATCGGTTCGTAAATCCCAGCCGTAGCAGTGTTTTACACCACCCAAACCTGTCAGACCGCGACGTTGGTCGTGCGCCTCCTCGCTCGGAAGGCGTAATATACGCCGGCGTAACTACCAGTGTCATACGCCCATCTCTCCGTTGAACAAGACTCGGCTCCCAATCGATAAGTAAAAACGAATCGCCGTCAAAGCAGATATTTGCGGGTTTGAGATCCCAGTGAACGAGCCCCACCTCGTGGATCCGATCGATATCACGAGCAAACGCGGCGAATGTATCTAATCCCGGGAGCGCTTCCTTTCTCCGATTCATCGCCGATACGGTTGTGCACGGAGAAACGATCCGCTGTTCCTGGACGAGCACACCGTTCTCCGTACGAAAATGCGTCTCCGGGATCGCGTCTATCTGCATGCTTGCTGACTCAATCGCTCGTATTCGATGATTGATCGTCGCACAGTCATCTATCAGGGAATCAGCTTCATACCGCTTAACGATCCAGTCGACGTCACTGGAAAACGCTCTCTTCACGACGTGGAATAATCCGACGTCATAGATTTCCAGAATCGATATCGGGTCCGGAGAAGCTTTGATAGATACCCATCGACGGCACGATAATCTGGAACCAGCCGCTTAATACCATTCCCCCAGCCTCACATAGATTAGAAAGTTCTCCGCCGAAGCCGGCTCCGAACTGATCTATTTCGATACGTTCCAAATTGGGAAGTGTAAAGCA
Organism: Spirochaeta sp.; assembly: GCA_027859055.1. Lineage (GTDB taxonomy): Bacteria > Spirochaetota > Spirochaetia > DSM-27196 > Alkalispirochaetaceae > Alkalispirochaeta. The sequence continues at coordinate 3,508 of JAQIBO010000516.1, read as the reverse complement.
ACAACGGAGCAACCGGCCGCCAATGATGTCGGTGATCGAACAGTCTTTCATCTTACATATGTGGGTAAGCCTATCCTTCAGTTGCGCAACGTTCTGAGGTTCGGCAGGTATCCACGGTCCCCAATCATCCAAAGAATTGGGGATATTGATCTCGAACGAGATATCGGTCGCGCGAGGTTCGTTCGAAAGCAAAACCGCTTCTATGCCGGAATTATTACTTAGGCTATCGATGTTAGTCTCCGAGTCTTCTCCACCCCCGTCCACACTGAACACAACGAGTATATGGTGATCTACCGACGGCGATACCGCAGAGGCGGTATACGACCCCATAAATCCGCGGATCCGGTCGGGTGAATCCGCAAATATCGTGGGGAACCACAAAATCCTTTTTTGTATTTCACTTCCCATCGATTCACACAATTGAGCATTCAGCGCCTCGAGAACACCTGCAGCCTCTGTACGCGATACTTCGGGTAAATCGTCTACGGCTTCAACCCGCCCACCGAAAAACTCTACGCGAATCGCTTCGTCGACGATCCGCCTGCTTTTGTCCCGTTCGCGCTTCCACATTTCCATGTCCCGGGTGGAATCGCCAAACGTATTGCTGTCGGGACTGAACGTCTCTGGAAACGCCATCCCCGCGAAATCGCCAATCGGCAACTCGTCCCCCTCTTTGTACACCGGTGCGAGATGCGTTGAGTCAATAGTAAAATCCAACTCGTCATCCGCCCGAAACAACTCGTACAGGTGCATTCCGCTCTGGAACAACCGCAACGCGACCGCTCCACCGCGACTCTGTGACGCCGTATTCTCCAGGAAATTCGGAGTAAGAACTTCATTCTGTTCCAATACATCTACATCGGAGATGACCACAATATTATTCCCGTTGAGATTCATCTTTTGTGTGTCCGAAACATACCACACGACACCGTCGTGTTCGGTGATGATCGTACCGCTTCCTCCGAGTTGCCCAACTTCTTCCAGTAACCTCACCCGCGTGTCCGCGTCGTAGAATGCAGTTTCGGAGTACTTCATCCCGAGCACGCGATGGCCGTTTCGTATCAGGACAGCACCATTCCACAAGACCCTGGGCTCAAAACCATCGCCGAACATTGTGGAGTGATAAATGTTCGGTTTCAACTTTGACAAAACAGCACGCATCCAACGCGGGTCGTTCTCGGCGATCTCGGTAAGCAGATGAACCAATGTCAGCAAGGCGTCGTCGTAGAGATTGACCCGTGTATTGTCTTCTTTATCCAAGATGTGATGTGCGACGCGAAGTACATCGACGGAAGCAAGTTCCGTTTTTTGCCAGTCGTACTTTTCCTCTTCGATCGCATCGATGAGCTCCTGCGTCGGCTGGGCGACCGTAGGACGCATGCGTTGGGAGATCTCCGATAGAACTGCCTTCCTGAGTTCAGAAATATTCTCATCCGGCCTCGGAGCAGTTGGTTCGTCTGTGACGCCAGATGAGGCCTTCGCTGGTGGAGTCTCTTCAAATTGCTCGCTGGCGGCGTCCCTTGGCACCCCAGCCTCCAAACCTGCACCCGCCGCGATGATCGCGCGTGATCGATCCACATCACCGCGGATAGCGGCGTGCATAAGAACGGTACGACCTTCGGAGTCCGTCTGTCGCAAATCAGCGCGAGAGAACCCGCCCGTCTTCGATAATATGGTGTCTATTTTTTTGTCTCGTAGGTTCATGTGTTTTACTCTCTATTGAAGTCTTGTGGAAAGATCAGAGACAGTCAAGAAAAGAATCCATATAGATATGAGATGTGAATATTTTTTTCTCGCCACCTTCTTTCCACAATCATAGGTATGGAGCTGATACAACGTTTCCCAGAACAACTCACCCGAGATACCAAGCTAAAAGAAATGGTGGAGAGCAGTCTTACAACCGCCGCTTCCAAGGCCCTTGCATTCGTCATTCAACAGATAGGATTCCGTCAACCGACCGACGATGACCACCTCGCGATTTTGCTTTCGGCCTGCAATTACTCCCGCCGTGTCTCATTGATCCGCTTCCTCTTTGACTATTTCGAGATGAATCGCTTAATGTTGGACAATCTCCGTAGAGCTCTTGCACACGATGGCGATCTCGCCAGCCTCGTCTACTACAATTTCCTCACGGTAGAGGACGACGACATTAATGAAGCAACAGAAACGCGCCCCTTTGTACGGCTCCGTCGCGGTAGAAGCAGCAATGAACTTGCCCGCGCCTATGAACGCTGGCGGGATGAGACGATCTCCTCGTTTTCTCGGGATGAGGCAAATCTTCAGGCATATCAGAAGACAAGCCAGGAATTAGCTGAGATCTTTGGACTTACCGACGGCGAACGAAAGGTTGCGTTGGCGATTTACGCATTGTCGTTGGTAGCTGTGCCCCGAGAAGTCTTCATACCCAATTCACTACGGTCGACGGCAGAAGCAATCGCACGTATAACCACGCTGCGTTCTGGAACGGTCGAACAGATAATCAATCCAGAAGGTCGACTGGCTCGTTTCCGGTTGATAAATGCTATCAGCGAGGACCCCACAACCTACAGGCTCAAGATAGAACCGCTTCTCTGGTCGCTTTTTCGCGGATATATCACGAAAGATGCACTTACAGAGAACATTAAACTTGTCGACACCGCCGATTATTCGCTTAGCTCCTTCCCTTTGTCTTCGACAGACCGCACCGCCCTTCGCGATCTTATCCGTTCACCCAGGCCGAGGCATATCCTCATCTACGGTGAACCGGGAACCGGTAAAACGGAGTTGGTCCGTTCTCTGATACGGGCTGAACGCAAGAAAGCGTACTGGATCGGAGCTGTAGAAAAGAAGGTAGACGGAGACGACGCAAATCGTCATTCCCTCTTTGATGTAGCGGTCTCGATGGCCGAAGATCGCGGCGCTGTGCTGGTTGTCGATGAAGCAGACCAGATCCTCAACACTGAGTCGCTCTTCGGATCGTCCGGGAAGGCGCGCCTCGTTCGTGTTTTCGATGAGACACCAGTTACCACGATTTGGATCGTTAACGATGCCGAGGCGATTCATTCCGCGATCGTTCGTCGGTTTCACTTCCACCTCCGCTTCGAACCACCAAGAAAAGACGTACGGTTTCAGCGTTTGTCGATGTTGCTTCGAGAGGCAGGAGTTACATTACCGAAGACCGAGCGTCGTCGTATCGCCGATGGTTACGATGTCAGTATCGCGTCGCTTTCCCGCGCGATGGAGACGGCGGTGGAAACACGCGCGTTGCACGCTGGAGATACGCAACCTATTGTAGACCGTCTTGAACAGACACTGGCGTATGAGCACGAGTTTGTGCACGGCGCCAAACCCCTGTCGGTTAATCCGCCACGCCGGATCGGGACGGGAGCCAATTTTCTCAAGGAAGCACTCAATACATCGGTACCGGTCGAGAGGGTTGCGGCGTCGGTCATACGGTTTTTTGAAGCGCAGGAACGGGAGGGCGGAGCGTTCCGGCCACTCAACATGCTCTTCGCCGGACCCTCGGGGA
>JAQIBO010000465.1 GCA_027859055.1 Spirochaeta sp. | reverse complement strand
GATCGCCAACCTCCTCGGCATCCAGTCGCTCCGTCTCCTCGCTTACACATTCCTTACCACGGCGCCGCAAATCCTGATTCTCCAGCTCAGCCACGGCCTCACCTTCGGCCTGTACCTCGCCGCCACGGTGGAATACATTCACCGCATCGCCCCGCCGGAACACCGCAGCTTCTTTCAGGCCCTCGCCCCGTCGGTCTATTTCGGCCTCGGCAGCATCGCCGGCAGCTGGCTCGGCGGCATCGTGATCGAGGCATATTCGGTCCTTTGGCTGTACCGTGGCGCAGCGCTCCTGGCCGCATTCGGCGCCGGCATCCTCTTTTTCGAAAACATCTACAACCGTGTTGCGAAAATGACGTGATAATACCGAACCATCCGGTTCCGCAGTGTGGACGTTCCGGGGCTGGGGTGCCCAGCACCGCCCTTGTCCCGGTTTGGTTTTTTACGCCTGTCTTTGTATCTTGTGGCCCATCATGGCGGCCAAACCGGCGCAGCCACAGACGTGTGAGCTGTGCGGACGGGAGACAACGTTGACGTTCCACCATCTCATTCCCAAAAAGACGCACCGCAAGCGGCGGGTGCTGCGCCGCTTTGCCCCAGACGAGCTGCACACCCGCGCGGCGATCCTGGCAGATCCGCTGATGGCCCGTTTTCTCGGATGGGCGCGCAAACAGAAATAGGCACAGAAACGGTCAATGAAAGGAAGGTTTTTCTTATGGCAGCAAACGTACATGGCCAACCGCTTCAAGGATGTTCCGACGACCCCCTGACCGGGTATTACCGCGACGGCTTCTGCCACACCGGCGAGACCGACTCGGGTACCCATGTGGTGTGCGCAGAGATGACCGAGGAGTTTCTCACCTTTACCGCCGGGCGCGGCAACGACCTCTCAACACCGCGACCGCAATGGTTGTTTCCGGGGCTGAAACCGGGAGACCGTTGGTGCCTGTGCGCCCTCCGATGGGATGAGGCGCGTCAGGCGGGGATGGCACCGCCCGTCGTCACCGAGGCGACCCATATCGGTGTCCTGGAGTACATCGATGAGGCGGTGCTGAGCGAGTACGCGGTAGAATAGGCGAGCTGCGCCGCCGTTGATACTGCGGGGTGGGCATACCTGTGTATATTCATATACTATGCCGCCATGGCATACATACACGTAATCCGGCCTGAGGACGCAGAGGAAGAACTCAAAGCGGTGTACGACGGGATAGCCGCCACCCGCGGGAAGATCGCCGAAGTGCACAAGATCCAGAGCCTCAACGCGCCTACCATTCCTGCTCATATGGAGCTATACCGCACAGTGATGTTTTCCCATTCGCCGCTCTCCCGGGCCGAACGGGAGATGATGGCCGTTGTTGTATCGCAGACCAACCGGTGCCGGTACTGTGTAGCGCACCACGGCGCGGCGCTGGTGCACTTCTGGAAGAAGCAGACTCGTGTGGATGCCCTCGCCCGGGCAACTGCTGACGGACACTTTGACGGTGACGGCTCCAACGCGGTGCCGGCGGACGACGTGGCCGGCGCCGTCGCGGCATCGTCAGACGACGTGGGCCTTTCGCTGCGGGAGGACGCGTTGTGCCGCTTTGCCCGCCGCGTCACCAACGACCCCGGTTCGGGTGAGGACGGTTCCGCCGTCGCACAGTTACGCGCTGCGGTACCGGAGATCGCCGACCGCGCCGTGCTGGATGCGACGCTGGTTATCGGGTATTTCAACTTTGTCAATCGTATCGTTCTGACCCTCGGAGTAGAACTGGAATCCGATCCGGGCGGGTACACGTACAGCGGCGAGTGACCCGGATCGCGCGGTTCGGGGTTGCATAAAGATGCGAAATGCCGCATAAATAATGCATATACAACAACAATCGCGTAATCGCGGGGGAGTGTCGCATGGCAGACAACGCCGGTACGGTGCAGCGGGAACATTTCGGGTCACGGATCGGGGCGGTACTGACCGCAGCCGGCTCGGCGGTTGGCCTTGGTAATATCTGGGGTTTTCCGTACATGACCGGACAGAACGGGGGCGGTGCCTTCGTGATTCTCTACGTCCTGGCGGTCTTGCTTGTTGGCGTTCCGCTGATGATTGCCGAGTTTGTCATCGGTAACCACGGCAAAAAGAACGTCATTGGCTCCATGGCGGCGATCACGCCGACCTCACCGTTGCGTCACGGTGGATGGATAGGGGTCGGCGCCGCGTTTTTCGTTCTTGGTTTTTACGGCGTTGTTGCCGGATGGAGTCTGTCCAGTTTCTTTCGGGCCCTTGTCGGGGGATATGGCGGGCTCGGCGCAGATGAGATCGGGGGCGCCTTCGGCGCGTTTATCGGTGGTTACGCTCCGGTGGGGTGGCATTTCCTCTTCATGGCGGGAACGGCGACGATCGTTATTGCCGGACTGAAACGGGGCATTGAGCGCTTCGCGAAAATGATGTTGCCCCTTCTGTTCGGAATTCTGGCGCTCCTGGCGATATACGGAACGGTGGCTCTCGACGGCGCCGGAGCAGGGTGGGCGTTTCTCTTCCGTCCTGATTGGGGTGCTGTCACCTGGAAGACGATCGCAATCGCGATCGGCGCGGCGTTTTTCTCGTTGGGCGTAGGTATCGGTGTCATGGTAACGCTGGGCTCCTACATGGGGGCCGATAGCGACCTCGGAAAGACGGCGGTGCAGGTATCCCTGACCGATACGCTGGTCGCGGTGGTCGCCGGTATCGCGATATTTCCCGCGGTGTTTGCCCTGGGATTTGAACCGACCGGCAGTAGCGGCCTCGCCTTCGTGACCGTTCCGGCGGTTCTGCAGCTGTTTCCCGGCGGAGCCGTGGTGAGTTACCTGTTCACACTGTTGTTCTTCCTGCTCCTCTCCGTTGCGGCGCTTACCTCCTCGGTCACCACGCTGGAACTGGTGGTGGCATACTTCACCGAAGAACGCGGCACCGACCGCAAGCGGACATCGATCGCCGTTTCCGGCGTCATGTTCCTGATCGGCATTCCCTGCGCGTTGTCGGTGGGTGCGGTTCCCGCGCTGAATATCGCCGGGATCCCGTTTGTCTGGTTCCTGGTGGAGTTCCTTGAAGCGTTTATCCTTCCGCTGGGTGGAATTGTCTTCACCGTCTACGTCGGCTGGGCGATGAAAAAAGAGGATGTCCGGGCCACCCTCAGTCGCGACGGGGTGGCGCCGTGGTACTTCGCTCCATTGTACGGCATGATCAAATTCGTCATCCCCGTCGCGGTGTTCGTCGTGTTGATCTACACCGCCAACGAGTACTTCTTTCATATGACCGGTTAATCTGGCCCGTCAGGAGATTGGGTAATCGGTCAAGCGGTCAGCCAGGCAGCGACTCCAGCGCTTCCAGTACGTCGACCGGTTCGGCCCGGCGCATGTAGTCGGCGATGCCGAGGGGATAGCCTTTACCGTCGTAGCGCTCGTGATGAAACCGAGCAATCTGGGCGGCGATTTCAAGCGTGTGTTTTCCCGCCAGTATCTCGCATCCCAGTTCACTGTGGGTTCTCATAATGGCGAACTCTTCATCTGAAAGTTTCCGCGGAGCCAGAAGAATCTGGTCCGGTATTCCGCCTTTTCCGATATCGTGCAGCGGCGAAAACAGTTCCATCTGCCGCGAAAATGCATCCGGCATACCGAGCTCCTCGCTTATCATCCGCGTGTATGCGGCGATTCGCCGTAAGTGGTGCCCCGTTTCGTTGTCCCGTGTCTCCGCCAGGTCGGTGATTGCACGGTAGATCTCCATCCGGATGCGGAGGTCCCCTTCCATCTCATCGGAGACGTTCTCCGATGCGCCGAGAAATCCGATTTATGCACCGGTATTATTACGAATCGTGTTGATTCGCATTCGGTACCCACGCAAGGTCTCCGTTTTTCTTCTGATTCAGGAGTGAACCGGTCCTCTGCGGCTCGTTCGGACTGTTGAGGAACTCCTTCATGCGGTAGAAAAGGCGGTCGTACTCGCCGTGTAATTTGTATAGTCAAGTAATAGGTTAGAATTCAAAGATGGTCACTGTGCCGTCGGCAGTTCCGGCGAAAACGAATACTGCGCCGTCCGGGGTCCTGACCCAGGCCAGGTTGGAAGTGAGCACGCCCGGTAGATCGAGGCGAGCAACCTCCTGTGATCCATCCCGCGTCCGGACGACCAGTCCGAGGGAACGTTGCGGCTGATGCGGGAGCAACAGATCGTCGATTCCATCGCCGGTGAAGTCGGTTATCACGGCGGTGGAGAGGTTGCGGTCGCCTATCCGGTGCGTTGAATACCCCGGACGGCTGTGGATGACGCGCAGGTTGTCACCGTCAAGCCGGTAGTACTCAATGGATCCACCGATGTGGGGCGTCCGCACGGCGATGATCTCGACCTCTCCGTCAGGTCCGGTTGTGCCCACGCCGAGGATGTGCCGCCAGCGGAAGCGTGTCCCGATCGGTGGCCCCGCGGCGATTACCGTTCCGTCCGGCGTCACGACCACAACACGCGTCCCCCCGCGGTCGGTGCTCACCGGCACGATCAGCTCCGGCCCGGGAGGGGGAGCAACATCGGCGACAACCGGTTCCACTGTTTCCATCACGCCCTCGACCGCCAGCGGAACATGGTCAACAGCGTACCGCCGTGCCGTATCATCAGTCCCGGAGACGAGGCGCACCACGGTAAACGAGCGCGCCTCAAGGGCGTCTCCCATAATACCGTGCGGATAGCTGTCGGTGGGGTCGGACAACGCGACAACACCGGTTTGGCCCAACGGGTGAACCCGCGCGTCCGGAAGGAGTCGGTCGGAAAGGATCTGTTCAGATCCGTTCCGGGTGACGGTCAATGTTCCGGTGTTACCTACGGAGAACGTCGCATCTCCAATGACCAGCGGCGCCTGAAGCGTGTCGATGTTCCGGTGGTTCTGCACGACAGGCTCACCAACCACGCCGGCTCCGTCACGGTGATGGTCCACTACAACGCGTCGTCCGTCTGCCAGGTACACCGTCGCTGTAATCCCGCGCTCCGTCGCCTCTGCGTCGATCCACTCCGGCGTATCCGCTACGGAGAACGTCGCAGCGGACGTGTATCCCTCCTGTTTCTGGACGGTCGTCCCGGTACCGGTCGTGACCACTTCCGGGTTGCCGGAGGCAAAAATTGTGAAACCGGAAAAAAGAAACGCCGCTGTCAGAATGACACGATGTAGAGTTCGCAAATGAATAGAGTTCATGGCGCTGGTTCAGAACGTGACGATCTGAAATCCCCGTGTAAGGTAGCCGGCCAGTGACGGATGACCTTCAAAATCGCTCAAGAGCGGAACATCCGTCTCCTGGATCGCCTCTTTGACGTGAAACGCCGCTGCGCAGAAAGAACACGCCCCGTCGACAAACGGGCGCACGCGACGGAACATCTTCCCCATCGGCCCGTCGTCTGCCGCCAGCTTTGGTACCCAGCGCGTGCCGGCGCCGTCAAAGACAATTCGCGCTTCACCCCCCTGTTCGGTCGTCTCCGCGGCCAGTTCAAACGCATTGGTCAGCCGGCCATGGTCCGCGTGCGTCTCCGTATCTGAAAGAATCACGATTACAATTTGTGCCATAGCATCACCCTCCCTTATTTATTTGAAAATACATATAAATAGGTCTCGTCGGCCAGGCCCACCGGTGCTCTTTCGGAAAACCCGTTTCCGAGGTGTGAAGCGAACCGTGAATGGTGTTACAATAAGAGAAATTGAGTCTTTACGCCTCGGAGGAACGGTTGCCAGTGTACGACGATGATTCATGCAACGCGGTCCACGACACGGAACGGTTGATCGCGGCGTTTGAAAATGAGAACGAAGGTGTTTCCGGGCCGCTCCCGGATGCCGCGCGGATTCTCGCGGAGCGCTTCCCGGAGCTTCTGTTCAAATTTCTGGAACTTGGCGGTGACGGGGTGATACGGGTGCGTCCGGAGTTCACCACCCCGGTGGTCCGCGGGGTATTGGCTGGCACCGAGATCGTTGCGGGGCAACCCTCCCTGATGAACTCAGAGATCACGTTTGACGGCAGTCCGGAGATGCGGGATGCGATCTTGTCGGAAGAGCCAACGGAACTGTTTGACCCGGCCATAATCCGCCGCTACGTCGAGTCTCACTTCACCCATATGAACGACGCGGCGTTCCCGGATCTGGTTATCCAACGCTTCGGGATTACCGCGGTGTATCTGTTTCCGGTGCGCAAACACGGCGCGCCCTTTGGTGTTATCTCGATTTCCTCTCCCCGACGGCTCATCTCCACGGAACGCTACGTGTGGCGCGTTGTGGCCCGCATGATCGGGCTGACATGCATTCGCCGGAATCTGCGCCGCGTCCTCAATATGGAGATGCAGGTGATCGCCTCTCTTGAAGTGCCCGTCGCGTTACTTGATTCAGGCGGTGATCTTCTCGTTGCCAGTAAACGGTTGCACCAGCTGCTTGATGAGTCGGATTCCCTCCGCCTCCGCCAGACGGTCCAGCGTTGCCACGAGGCGTGGAAAGGCCGCTCCGAGGGGACCGTTTCGGTGCCTGTTGTCCTGGGAAGCCGGGTTTCGTTTCCCGTGGAGATTCGGGAAGAGGATATCTACGATCCCGGGGGGCTGCCTCTGGGCAGCATTTTGCGAATTCACCCGGAAGAACAGGCAACCCACGCGTCGGGGCTCCACCTTTCGGAACGGGAACTCGAAATCCTCCGCTACGTTGCAGAAGGGTACTCAATAAAGGAGACCGCCGCCGCCCTCGACCGGAGTATGCACACGATCCAGTACCACCGTAGCGCGTTGCGCAGAAAGCTCCGCCCTCAGGACTCATCGCTTACGTTTCAACAGCTCGCCGCTTCCATCGTTGCCGGGCGCTGGGGGTAGGCGGGGCTTCCAACTACAGGAAAGCTGGATGAAATAATAGTTGTAGATGCACTATATTCGTGATAGCTTTCAGTGGTACAGATGAAACACACTGACAGCTTCGAAGACGCGACGCGATCCGACCTCGTTCAAGAATTGCACGTCCACCAGTCGGAACTCGAGGCACAGAACCAGGAGCTCCGGGATGCCCAGGAGTACACAACCCGGTCTCTTGAGCGATTCGAAAACCTGTTTCAGGATGCTCCGATTCCCTATGTAAGCTTGAACGCGGAAGGCGTTGTACTGGACGCCAACCGGGCGGCACTGGAACTGCTCGGTCGGGAACGGCAACGGATCCTGAAACATCCGTTCGTGCTTGTTCTGGGCCCGGAGTTTCACGCACCATTCTTCAGGTACCTGCGGACCGTCCTGTCCACCAGAGAGGAACACCGCGTCTCCGTGCAGATGACCGGTGGCGACGGGGAGTTGCGGGAAGTTGTGTTGGTCGGTACTCCGTCCAGAAGTGTCGACGGCTCTCACCAGTGCCTCACCGCACTCCTCGACATGACCACTGTCCGGCGCTACCACGCTGAGCTTGATGAAACCCGCGAACGCTTCACCGGGTTAATGCAACATACCGCGGACGCCGTGTACGTGAGCGAGTTCAGCGTCGGAGGAACCGGGCAGTTTGTGGATGTCAATCCCGGGGCGTGCGAGATGCTCGGGTACACCCGGGAGGAACTGCTCCAGCGCGGTCCGGCGGACATCGTCTCCAAAACGACTGCGGCGGAGATGCCCGCGCTGATACAACGCCTCCGGGACGAGGGTCATCTGCTGATTGAAACGGAACATGTTGCGCGGGACGGTGTGGCTCTTCCGGTGGAGGTTCACGCTACGGTTGTGACACTGGGGGGCGCCGGCACGTGCTCTCGATCGCTCGCGATATCTCTGATCGTCGTGCTGCTCAGCGTCGCATTGAACACCTTCGGGATGTCCTGGACGCGATTCGGCGGGCAAATCAGGTGATGCTCTACCAGGCAGACCCCGAGCGGCTGGCAGAGGAGGTGTGTAACACGTTGGTGGATTCACGGGGATACACCCACGCCTGGGTTGTCCTGTTTCAGGAGGATGATACACCTGCTCCAGAACCTCGGGTCCGTTCGTTTCACCATTACGGTATGGCGGAAACCGCAACAGCGTTTGAAACGTTGTTGCGCCACGACGGCCCGCCGCAGTGCATCAAACAGGCGATTGCGACACACGATCTGGTGGAACTGGACACGGATAGCGTCGTGTGTGAATCATGCCCCGCACGTCCGGTATACCAGCAGGGGCGCTCTCTGAGCCGCGGGTTGCGCCACGACGGTCGCCTGGCGGGAATCCTCACGGTGGCGCTAAAGCCCGAACAGCGCGATGACGCAGAGGAGCGCGACTTGCTTGTCCAGCTCTCCAACGACTTTGGATTCACCCTGTGGGCGATCGGTGAGCAGTGGCGCCGCCGCGCGGCGTTTCGCCGCATCGAAGAACTACTGGAACGGGAGAAGCTGCTTGCCCGGGAGCTCCGGCATCGCGTGAAAAATGACTTTGGCATCGTGCGCTCGCTTCTGGCATTGCAGGCGATGCGTGCTGAAGATGACCACTCCCGGAACTCCCTGGATGAGGCGGCGGGCCGCCTGGATACGATGGTTCGCATTCAGGAACTGTTACTGGACAACAATGATGCCGGGCGGGTGGATATCGGTGTTCTGGCGCGCTCAATCGCGGAAGGGGCCGGCGGTTCCGACGGCGGTGCAACGGTCACGGTTGAAGCGCACGAAGACGATCTCCTGGTATCCAGTAGCGACGCCGGTAAGTGCGGGATCATTATCAACGAACTGCTTACCAACGCCGAAAAATACGCCGGGCACGCGGCGCGCATTGCATTATCGGTTTCATGGTTGAGCCCGGAACAAGTCCAGATCGTGTGCCGCGACGACGGCGCCGGCTTTTCCCGGGATGTTCTGGACGGAGAGACCTCCGGATTTGGCCTCGACTTGCTTCGGGGGCTTACCGGCGGAGACGGCGAGGAACTCAGTCTGGAAAACGGGAATTCCGGTGGTGCGATCGTGACGGCAGTGGTTGGCGTTGCCGCCGGGGAGGACAACCGATGAACGGGGAGTACTACTTCCGGGAAAACCCGGTCCCGCTCATGGAGCTGGACCTCTCTTCGGTGGTTGACGCAATCAACACCCTTCCGTCGCAGCGGTTCACCGATGTTATGGAGGCGATCAACACGGCAGTGATCCCCCCGGTAACATTTCTGGATCATAACCTGCTGGTACGGACGAACGCGGCGATGCTGTCGCTCCTTCGGGCAAACTCTGAGGAGGAGCTGGCACTGTGGTTTGGTGATGTTCTCGGCACCGAGGCGTTTCCCGCGATGATCGCCGGCGTGCTCGCCCTTCGTGCAAGGGAACCGGAATACCGCGTCGAGACGACCAATACCCGCCTCGACGGTGCGACAATTCAGTTGCGCCTCATGATGCGCCGAGCACCCGACGACGATCGTCTAAAGCGGGTGCTGGTGTCCGCAACGGATATCTCCCGGGACATCACCCTGCGAGAACAGATTCGGTCACTGGCGATGATGCCGGAAACCAATCCTAACGTTGTGCTGATGATGGAGTGCGACGCGAATATCACCTACGCCAATCCCACGGCACGGCGCTGGATGACGAGCCACGGTATCTCCGATCTCAACGGCCTGCATGAACTCCTCCCGGATAACTTTCACGAACGCTACTGTCACTCCTGCGACCACCGATCACAACGCGGGGAGGTGTACGAGCGCCACGGACGGCTGTATGACCTGAAAATAACCCCGGTTCTCGGCGACAAAAAGTGTGTCCTGTACGCCAACGACGTGACTGAGACAGTGTTGCTGCAACAGGAACGGGATACTTTTTTCCATGCGATTGAGGCAAGTGACAACACGATCGTGATCACCGATGAAGCCGGTGGAATTGAATATGTGAATCCTTCATTTCGTAACCTGTACGGTCTGGACCTGGACACGGTGCGCGGAAAGAACCCCCGTATCATAAACCCGGGCTCCCGGGCGTATTGGGATATGGGCGTTTCCGAGGAGGGGTACCGGGCGCTGTTCGAGACGATGTGGCGTGACCTTCAGTCCGTTGGGCGCTGGAGCGGTGAGGTGCTCAACCGGGTGGCCGACGGCGGCGTTCACTGGATCCGCCTCATCATAAACAAAGTAACCTTCGAGGATGGCCCGGCGGAAAAATACCTTGCCGTGGGTACCGATGTGGATACGATGCGTCGCCAGGAGCTGGACGCGCGGTTGGAGATACTGTCGACGATTACCCGTGTGGCCGAGGTGCGTGACAATGAAACGGGACAGCATATGCGACGCGTTGGTCTGTACGCGCGTCTTCTCTCGGAACAGATGGGCAGTCCGCTCTATTTCTCCTGCGACATGGAACGATTTGCACCGCTGCACGACATCGGCAAAGTTGGAATAAGCGACGAGATACTACTTGCGCCGCGCCGTCTGACCGCGGAGGAGTTTTCCACAATCAAGCAGCACACCACGCTGGGGTACAGCATTCTCGCCGGCAAACCAAGTCTGGAGCTGGCCGCCGAGATCGCCCGGGACCACCACGAACGCTACGATGGGGCGGGATATCCCGGCGGAAAAGCGGCCGGGGGAATCCCGCTGTCCGCCCGGATCGTCACCGTCTGCGACGTGTACGACGCACTTCGCAGTGTGCGGCCGTACAAGGCGGCATGGACACACGAGGCCGCTCGTGAAGAGATACTGACACACACGGAAACGCAGTTCTGCCCCGAGGTGGTCCAGGCGTTCGATCGACTACATACCGATTTTCAGGAGGTCGCGCAACGCTATGGCGACGAATAACCGGCAACCGGCGGCCGCCGCCGACGCCACCATTTCGCGCGCACGCATTCTGCTGGTGGAAGACGAATTAATTATCGCGATGGATGAGCAACGGCGTCTTCAGCAGGAAGGGTATGAGGTAGAGATCGTCAACTCCGGCGAGGCCGCCGTTGCCGCTGTCGTCTCACCCCATGCCGGCGTACAGCCTGTCGATCTGGTGTTGATGGACATCGACCTCGGCCGGGGCATCGACGGAATTGAGGCGGCAGAACAGATACTGGCCGAACAGACGGTGCCGATCGTGTTTTTGAGCAGTCATCAGGAGCCGGAGATCGTGGAACGGGTGCGGACGGTGACGCGCTACGGATACGTTCTCAAGAACTCCGGTACCTTCATACTGGTGGAAGCGATTTACGTTGCTCTGGAAGTTTTCGCCAATCAGGTGGTGCATTCGTGCGAATAAAAACAGTTCCAGTTTTGAATTCGGGTGTGATAAGATAGGGACGGGCACAGCCCGTTCCCGGAAAGAAGGACAATTCAATGCGTTTTAAAGACCTCAGTATGAAGTTCAAAATCCTGACGATTGCGACCACCGGTATCGTCGTACTTGCCGCCGTTCTGTCGGTCCTGTTTACCAGCGCAATCGGTACCCAGGCGACCGAGGCGATAGTGGAAAAGAGCCGCGCCGTCGTGTTTACCGCCGAGGCTGCTCGGGAAAACATGGCGGACAAACTCGAAGCCGGTGTCATTCAGGACTTTGATGTCCTGATAGAGCGCGGGGACCGGGAGGCGCTCATCGACGCCGTGCCGATCATCACCGCGATGGATGTGGCCGGTATGAACGCCGAGGCGGCCAACTACCAGTTTCGTGTACCAAAAGAGTCCCCCCGTAATCCGGAAAACGAGCCAACGGCGCTGGAGTCGGACATCTTGGCGGAATTGAAGGAGACGGGCGCGCCGGAACGGATCGTCTACGGTGAGGATGAGATCCGCTACTTTCGCCCCATCGTTTTGACCCAGGAGTGTATGCTCTGTCATGGAGATCCCGCTGGAGAACCGGACCCGATCGGGGGTATCAAGGAAGGGTGGAACGTGGGCGAGATCCACGGCGCCTTTGAAATCATCAGTTCCCTCGAATCCGCCCAGGCAACCCAACAAAGCGCGGCCATTAACATCGCCCTCATCTCATTTACCCTGATCGTTGTGATGGGCTCGGTGATCTGGTTTAGCATCGGTCGCGTGACCCGGCCGCTTGCGGACTACGTTGGCGCGTTTGACCGGGTAAGTGAGGGAGACCTGACGGTCCGGTCCGAAGTGGACAGCCGCGACGAGATCGGGCGGCTGTCGGAGTACTTCAACGCATTTATTGAGAAGTTGAATACGATGATGGGTGGCATCAAGGCGGTGTCGGAACAGACGCGGCAGGGAAGTGAAGACCTGGCCTCCAGTTCTACCCAGACCGCCGCCGCAATTGAACAGATGCGCGCTAATTCGGAACAGATGAAGCGCAAGATGAACACGCTCGATGAAGAGGTGCGGAACTCCGGTGCCGCGGCGGACGATGTCGGCGACCGTCTCATCCACCTGAACGAACAGATAGAGAGCCAGGCCGCCGCGATTGACCAGTCCTCTGCGTCCATAGAGGAGATGTCCGGTAATATCAGAAGCATCGCCCGGGTCAGTGAAGAAAAGCTCAAGATGGCGGAAGCGCTCGAAAGAACGAGCGAGCAGGGCGAGCACGATATGGTGAGCACGCGGGAGTTGATGAAAAAGGTCGCCGAGTCCGCCGACGTCATGATGAACATGATCGGCGTGATCGACGACATCGCCGCCAAGACTAATCTGCTCGCGAT
>JAQIBO010000455.1 GCA_027859055.1 Spirochaeta sp. | reverse complement strand
CGACCAGGGTGCTCTTGCCGGCGCCGTTCTTACCGATAATTCCGTGGGTCTCGCCGCGGTGGATATCCAGGTCCACGTTGTGCAACGCGACGGTCCCGGGATATACCTTTGAAACTCCCTTCAGGCTGAGAATGACATCGTCCACGCCGCCGCACCTCCGTTCCTGCCGCTGTGTTCACGCAGGGCGAGAGATTATCACACGGAACCGGGCGGCTCAAGCGTGCGCGTGGTCGTGCGCGTGGTCGAGGGGAATCGCGATGGAAACGGTGGTACCCTCGCGACGCTGGTAGTTCAGCGTACCGCCGAGGCGCTCGGTAAGGAGTCGGACGATTGTGGTGCCCAGCCCGGCCGCCTCCCCCGGCTCGAAGCCGTGGGGCACCCCGACGCCGTTATCGGTGACGCGCAGGATCAGCCTGGATCCCTCCGGCGTCGCGGTGACGTGAATGGTGGGGTCCGTGGGAACACTGCGTCCGGAAGACCCGTCCGAGCCGTCGCCGCCAGGGTGGTGCCCGGGCGCAAAACCGTGGATGAGGGCGTTGGATATCACCTCGTTGAAGATCAACCCGATCGATGAAAGGTGCTCGGCCGGAAGGGAGATATCCTCAACGTTGACGTTCCACGTCACCGGCCGCGTAATGCGGTACACGTCCTGAAGCGACTCAACGAGGGTGGTGAGGTAGAGTTGCAACGAGAGCGCCACGCCGTCGGCTCCGTCTCTCCCGGAAAGCCGGTCGTAGAGAATCTGAATCGTCCGCACCCGCTGCGCCGCCTCGCGCAGCACCCCGCGTATCGGTCCCTCATCATGTGTTCCCGCCTGAAGAGAGAGCAGACTTTCCACCGTCTGCAACGCGTTTTTCATGCGGTGGTTGGCCTCCCGCAAGCGGATACGGGCGTCCTCATCGTCGTGGTGAACGCGCAGAAGGGTGCGGTCGTGGACGATAGACAGTCCGATGTGACGGATCAGGTGCGTCGCCGCCTCGGAGGCCAGTGCGTGTTCAGCGGACAGTTCGTCCGCGGCTCCCGCAGGATCCGCGGCACCGGTGACAAACAGGTGACCCAGGCGTTCACCCGAGTCGGCGTCATCGATCGGCGCAACAACCGTCGAGGCCGGCGGAGAGTCGCCGTCTACAGGAACAACCGCAACGGAAGACGCCGGTTCCAGGATATCGCGTTCCGTTGCGTACCGGTCCAGGGCGTTCTCGGCGGCGGTAACCAGACCGTGCAGGGTGCGGGTGTCGCGGCTTGCGGCGCCATGGGCACCACCCGCGGCGGGCCCATCGCCGGCGCGCCTATCCCCGGCACCGGCGACCACAAATTCCGGAAATCCATCGCCCGGAGTGGTATATATATGGATAGTGCAGGTGCGGGCGCAACAGAATGAACGAACCACCTCGGCGGCGGTGTAATACTTTTTCTCGGTACGAACGGTCATAGAGTGACCGATATCTCAGCCAACGAACGTATTATCACAGCGTGCCTCCAAGGTTTCAAACGAGATACAAAATTTCTCTACTTTTTAGTAATAAAATCGCCTTTTGAAGGACGGTTTCAGACTACACCGAAAATACGCTTTTAGCAACACCTAAATTACGCCGCCGGACCGTTGCGGACGACAGAAATGGAGTTGAAGATAGGCTGCGAAAATGCATTCACAAATTGAAGACCTCAAGGAGCTGTTGGCGTTCAACACCCGTTCCGCCCGGGAACGGATCGGATACAGTCAACAGCACCTTGCGGAGGCGGCGCACATCTCACCGGGACACATGAACGACATAGAACAGGGACGGAAATGGGTCTCCGCGGCGACGCTGCGCAACCTGGCGGCGGCGCTGATGACCGAGCCGTGGACGCTGCTCCTGCCGGAGGAACACGTTCGTCTGCGCCACGACCACGATCTGCTCATGCGCTTTGCCGCCACCCTGCACAAAAACGTCGGTAAGACGATCGCCGACTCCTGGGAGGAGGCGCTGCACCTTCCAAAGGACACGGAATAGCGGTGGACGGGCACCCCGCCCCCAAGCCCCAC
>JAQIBO010000440.1 GCA_027859055.1 Spirochaeta sp. | reverse complement strand
TTTCCAGACTGACCGCCACCGGCCCCCCGCTCAGCCAACGACCGCCGTGCCGCCGCGCGGTCCGCTGCCGGCCGGTCAAAAAAGAACCGGATCACCACCATCAGCACGCTCAGAACGATGAGGAAAAAGAACACAACCCCCATTCCCACCAGAGCGGCTACGACGACGTAAGAGTACGCCTCGACGTTCACAGCGGTATGTTCCCGTGTTTTCGTGGTGCCCGTTGTTCCCGTTTGGTGGCGAGCATCTCAAGAGACCGGACCAGTTCCGTCCGGCTGTAGACCGGGTCGATCACGTCATCAACAAACCCGTAGCCCGCTGCAACAAACGGATCCATCACGCTTTCCTTGAATTCGGCGATCTTCTCTGTCCGCTTCGCCTCGGAGTCTTCGGCGTTGGCGATATCCCGCCGGAATATCACGTTTGCGGCACCTTCGGCGCCCATCACCGCGATTTGCGCAATCGGCCACGCCAGTACACGGTCATAGCCAAGCGCCTTGGCGGACATCGCGATAAAGGCACCGCCGTACGCCTTGCGCAGAATCAGTGAGATCTTCGGTACCGTCGCCTCGGCGATCGCGTAGAGAATCTTCGCTCCGTGGCGGATAATTCCGCCGTGCTCCTGAGTAACCCCGGGCAGAAACCCGGGAACATCGACGAGCGTCACGATCGGAATATTGAAGGCATCGCAAAAGCGGATAAAGCGGGCGCCCTTGTCGCTTGCGTCGATATCAAGGGCGGCGGCGTAGACCGCCGGCTGGTTCGCAAAAATTCCGACTACTCGACCGGCGAGGCGGGCAAAGCCAACCACAACGTTGGTGGCGTACTCGGCGTGTACCTCAAAAAAACTGTCGGTGTCAAACACGGTTCCGATAAACCGGCGAATGTCATACCCCCGGCGTTCATCCTCAGGAACGATATCCAGCACCTCGGGAACAACGCGATCAGGGTCGTCCCATCCCGGCGCATCAGGCAGAATCCGTGGTGCCTGTTCCGTATTGTTCGCCGGCAGCATGGAAAGGAGGCGCCGAATGCCGTCCATACAATCCTGCTCGCTCTTGTAGCGAAAGTGAGCCACCCCGCTACGGGATGCGTGGGCCGCGGCTCCGCCCAGTTCCTCGTGGGAAATCTCCTCTCCGGTAACGGCACGAATCACATCGGGACCGGTGATGTACATGTTGCTGACGTTGTCGACCATGAAGATAAAGTCAGTAATACCGGGCGAGTATACCGCACCGCCGGCGCATGGCCCCAGGATCGCGGAAATCTGGGGAACGACTCCCGATGCGTCGGTATTGGCACGGAAGATTCTGGCGTATCCGTCCAGGGAAAGCACCCCTTCCTGAATACGGGCGCCACCGGAATCGTTTATCTGCACAAACGGCGTACCCGTAGCAATGGACAGTTTCTGCGCTTCGGCGATCCGGGCGGCGTGCTGCTCGCCTAGCGACCCGCCAAGCACGGTGAAATCCTGGGAAGAAACGAACACCTGGCGCCCATCGACCAGGCCGCTCCCGGTAATAACGCCGTCTCCGGGGAGACGTTTATCCTCCAAACCGAACGCAGTGGATCGTCCGCGGATGTAGCTCTGGTGCTCCACAAACGAGTGCGGGTCAAACAGGTCGTCCAGCCGCTCCCGGGCGCTCCGTTTGCCCTTTTCGTGCTGCTTTTCGATCCGATCCTCACCGCCGCCGCTGTGCGCCTGCTCCCGGAGGTCTTTCATGTGTTGTATCGATTCCCGCATGCTCACGGCGTGCTCCTTTCGGCCTGGAAACCTGTCGTCCGGACACGTGTTCACGGGACTCCAGACGTGAGAGAAAACCGTACGCTGACTTCGATGGGTTGTCAAGAAAATGCGGTTGGCCGGCAGCCAGACCGGAAGGGCCTGGAAGATCCGGAGGTGAGCTTCTCACCAGGCGGATTCCCCGATCTAACACGAAATGAGGACTTGCAAAACTGCCGCAGGGATGTACACTACATGTCAGGCTCGTATTATCGGCCGTCGGCCGGGTCACAGCCACAGATGGCAAGGAGAGTATTCTATGTCGGATGCTACTACACAGGAAGGGATCAACGGAAAAGTCGTTGTTCTCGGATTACAGCATACGTTTGTCATGTTCGGGGCAACGGTGCTCGTTCCAGTACTTACCGGATTGGACGTTGGCGTCACACTGTTTGCTGCCGGTATCGGTACGCTGATTTTTCATGTGATAACGAAATTCAAGATGCCGGTGTTTCTCGGCAGCTCCTTTGCGTTTCTTCCGCCGATCTTTGCGGTGGCGGCCACGCACGGTGGTGACCTGGCATACGCTACCGGAGCGATTGCGATAGCCGGTCTGGTGTACCTGGCGGTCTCGTTGCTCTTTACGTTCGTTTCGACCGAGTGGCTGCACAAAATTCTGCCTCCGCATGTAACCGGGCCAATCATCATCCTGATCGGTTTGCTCCTGGCACCCGTTGCGATCGGCAATATCACCGGCAACGCCGCCGGTGGTGTCATGGAGCAAATCGGACGCAACGGCGCGTGGCTGATCGCCGTGATCACGTTTGCTACCGGCGTTATTGTCAAGGTTGGTTTTGAACGGATGGGATGGAAGTTTGCCTCCCAGCTGCCGGTCCTGATCGCACTGATCGTGGGTTACCTCGTAGCGATTATCGCCGGCGTTGTTGACTTCGGTGTGGTTGCCAATCGCTCCTGGATCGGTTTGCCGGAATTCATGGCTCCCAAATTCTCGGTCACGGCGATCGCTCTCACCGTGCCTATCGCGATTGTCACCGTTGTTGAGCACTTTGGCGATGTTGTCGCGATCGGAAATGTCGTCAAAAAGGACTATATCGCAGACCCCGGTATCAACCGGACGCTGCTTGGCGACGGTATCGCAACCAGCGTCTCCGCACTGCTTGGTGGACCCGCCAACACCACGTACAGTGAAAACACCGGTGCGGTCGCGTTCACCGGCGTGTACAACCCCAACGTTATGCGAATCGCCGCGGTCTTTGCGATTCTTCTGTCGATCATTCCGAAGTTCACCGGCATGATCCAGACGATTCCCGCCCCCGTCATCGGCGGCATTTCAATTCTTCTGTTCGGTATGATCTCTTCGATCGGAATCCGGAACATGGTAGAAGCGCGGGTCAATATGGACGATGCCAGGATCCTGATCATCGTCGCAGCGATTCTCGTGATCGGGCTTGGCGGCGCCAGCTTCACCGCCGGCGAAACGTTTGAGCTCAGCGGTCTCGGCCTTGCTGCGGTTGTCGGAATCCTGCTGAACCTTCTGATCAACTTTAAAAGCTTCAAGCGCGCCTGATCACACACCCGATCAGGCGTCGGGAAGCGCGGGCCTCCACCCGGTTCGCCGTGGAGGCCCTGTTATGCGACCCGCCCCACCGGTTGCCGAGTCTCATGATGATGACCTGCTCATTCCCACCCGAAGCGTGCGTCGGTGCACTGGTACCCTCCGTCCTGGAAGGTCACCTGCGCGGAGTACACCGGACAGTCATCAACATCGAACTGCGCGACGCGGCAGGACCGTTTCTCGTGTCGATTATTCGCGACATCGCCGACTGGACCGAATACGCCGTCCTGCTGCCGAATGCCGCGTGGGAACGGCTGCGCGACGCCCTGCCTCCGGCAGGCGCGTTGATCTCGCTTACAGCGGGATTTGAATCGCGGCGTCGTCGCCCTCAATCGGCCGCGTTACCGCTGTCGCCGGCGGACCTGCCGTCCCCGTCGGGGGAGATTCTTTCGGTCATTGAGCAGGTAGTGCGCAACCTTGCGGGGACGGAGGTACCGTTCGGCGAAGGAAACGCGCAAGCCGGCGGAGCTCGGGACGGCAGCGCTCGTGGGGACGGAGGCGGCGCCGGGCTGCCCGTTGTCGAGGACGGAGGATTTCTTCCCTTGATCCTGCCGGGCGCGGCGGATATTGAAACGTTGTCAGACCCATTTCTCCGCCGCGCGGCTGCGGTTCTCCGCGCCGTTAATGAAACCGCGTCGCCCTGCCTGGACCTGAGCCCACTTGTCGGTTTGGGGGTCGGCTTCACCCCATCCGGCGACGATTTCATCAGCGGCGCACTGCTGACGGATATCTTTCTGAGCACCGTCCTGTCGCGCAAACGCAGTTCGGACTGCACGCCGGGGACGGAGGACGACCGGGATGACGGCCGCGTTCCGACTACCGGAGCTCCGCACCTGAACGCCGACACGATCCGTCGCTCGCTGGCAAAGACCACCAGCGGCGGCGCAACCCTGCTTCGCCTCGCCCTTGGTGGTACTCCCCCGGCGTACCAACTCGGAATCCTCGAAGCGCTTGTGCGGGGTCAACCGGACAGGGTTGTCTCGATCGCCCGTGCCCACGGTCACAGCTCCGGCCTGGATACGCTGACCGGTGTTATCTGGATGGCACGCCACGTGGCCGACCGGGCCGACCGGGCCGACCGGGCCAGGAATTAGCCACGTGGCACCTGTTTGACAGAGCGCGCAAGTCGGTATAGCGTTCTCGGTACCTTAGATAACATCTGGAAAGGAAGGTGCACAGTGAAACGGATCATCCTGCGGAAGGATTCCTACTACGACTCAGTGTTCCTTATGCTGATCAGCTCAGACATAAAGAAAATGGACGGCGTTTCCGAGGCAGTTGTCGCCATGGGCACGGAAATGAACCTGGACCTTCTCAACGATATGGGAATGTCCGGTGAGGAGCTCCAGAATGCCGGCCCCAATGACCTGATTATCGCGATTTCAGCGGAAGCCGCTGAGACGATCGGTGCGGCGGAACAACAGGTAGACGCGCTGCTTCAAAAAAAGGCGCAGGACGGTGACGGTGCGGCGTATCGGCCGGGTAGTACCGCCGCCGCACTGGAAAACGTTCCCGATGCCAATCTTGTGATTATTTCCCTTCCCGGGCAGTACGCGGCACGGGAAGCGCGCAAGGCGCTCCTGGCGGACAAACACGTCATGATGTTTTCGGACAACGTTTCCCTTGCCGATGAAGTCGCTCTCAAGAAACTTGCCGGCGAACGCGGGGTGCTCATGATGGGCCCCGACTGCGGAACGGCAATTATCAACGGACGGCCTCTCTGCTTTGCCAACGTAGTACCCCGCGGACCGGTCGGTGTCATCAGCGCCGCCGGAACCGGTCTTCAGGAAGTCACATCTTCCATTGCAAAGGCGGGCTCCGGCGTCAGCCAGGCGATCGGTACCGGCGGTCGAGACATACGAAGTGATCAGGTTGGCGGTATCACCACGCTCATGGCAATCGAAGCGCTGAAACACGACCCTGATACCACTGTAATCACGGTTGTCTCCAAGCCACCGGCGCCGGCGATCGCGGAACGCGTCGTGGCGGCGCTGAAAGCGTGCGGCAAACCGGCGGTTATCCATCTGATCGGTATGAACGACGGGTCCGATGGGGCTCACCAGGCAACGGCACCCCGTACAGACGGAAACCTGCACTACGCCGCCAACCTTGAGGAGGCGGCGCTTCTCTCAGCCGCAATAGCTTCGGGAAAAAACTACGAGCGCCGCACCTTTGACATCTCGGATGCGGAGATCGATGCAATCGTCCAGCGGGAAACCGAGGCGATCTCTTCGGGGCAGAAGTACCTGCGCGGCTTTTTCACCGGCGGCACCCTGACCGACGAGGCGGTATTCGTCCTCAACACGCTGCTCGGCGGAATCTACTCCTTTGACCCGGTGGATCCGGCGTTTCAACTCGCGGACCCGCAGGTTTCCCAGAAGCACACGATCGTCGACCTTGGTGAGGATGTGTTTACCGTTGGACGCCCCCATCCGATGATCGATCCGTCGATCAGGACGGAACGAATGGAACGTGAAACCGCCGACGAGGAGATCGCCCTGGTGCTGCTCGACTGCGTTATCGGATACGGCAGCCACGACGATCCTGCCGGCGCAATGGTACCGGCTATCGAGAAGATGAAAAAAACAGCTCAGAAGCGGGGCGGGTATCTGGCCGTAATAGCAAGTGTCACCGGCACCGATCGGGACGTGCAGGACATCAGCGTCCAACGGACCCGGCTGGAAGATGCGGGGGTCGTCGTGATGCCGTCAAACGTGCAGGCAGCGCAGCTGGCGAAACGGATAATGGCAACCCTCACCGCCCGATAGGCTCCGAGAACGGTAGCCGGAATAGGAGACACACACGATGAACGTACAAAAGATAAACGATTTGTTTCGTGGCGACATCAACGCGATCAACCTTGGCGTCGAAGGGTTTGCAGATACTCTGCGGCAGCTGGGAGCCCGGGCAACCCAGGTGGACTGGAAGCCGCCCGCCGGCGGCGACGTGCGACTGATCGGCCTTTTTGATCGGCTTGAGCAGGGCGAGGCAACAGGGACCGTCGACCGTACCGCCGCCAACGCCGAGGCGATCAAACGGGTGCTTGCGGGCAAACCGACCCTTATCGATATCGGTATCGCCGAGGATGTCGTCCCGGGAATGCACAAGAAACTGATCTTGCACGCCGGCCCGCCGGTGACGTGGGAAAAGATGGCGGGGCCACTCCGGGGAGCGGTGATCGGCGGGCTCATCTACGAGGGGCTTGCAGCCACCGCCGAAGAAGCGGAAACGCTTGCCGCCTCCGGTGAGATTCAGTTTGACCCGTGCCACCACCACGACTCGGTCGGACCGATGGCGGGAGTGGTCACGGCGAGCATGCCGGTGTGGATCATGGAGAACGCCACCTACGGCAACAAGGCGTATTGCACCCTCAATGAGGGACTCGGTAAGGTCCTGCGCTACGGCGCCAACTCCACGGAGGTGATCGATCGCCTCAAGTGGATGGCCGCGGAGCTCGCCCCGATTCTGCGCAAAGCGCTGCACGCCCACGGTCCACTGGACATGAAAAACCTGATCGCCCAGGTCCTGCAAATGGGTGACGAGGGACACAACCGCAACCGCGCGGGTACCAGCCTCTTTATCCGCGAAATGGCCCCGTATCTGGTTACCCTCGACGAGGACCGCGAAAAGCTGGCGCGGGTTTTCCGTTTCATGAACGATAACGACCACTTCTTCCTCAACCTGACGATGCCATCCGCAAAGTGTACCGTCGATGCCACAATCGGAATTGAGGGGAGTTCGATGATTTACGCGATGGCGCGCAACGGAACGGAGTTCGGTATTCGGATTTCGGGACTGCCGGACCAGTGGTTTGTCGGACCCGCATCGGTTGTAGACGGACTGTACCTGCCGGGATATACCGCCGATGACGCGGCGCTGGATATCGGAGACTCAGTTATCACCGAAACAAGTGGAATCGGCGGGTTCGCGATGGCGGCCGCGCCGGCGATCGTCAAATTTGTCGGGGGGACTCCGGCGGACGCGATGAACTTCACGCGAAAGATGTATGAGATAACGATCGCCGAGAACGACACCTATCAGATACCGGCGATGGATTTTCGGGGAACCCCGACGGGAATCGATGTGGTGAAAGTGGTTGAGACCGGTATTCTACCGGCGATCAACACCGGCATCGCCCACAAAGACCCCGGTGTGGGAATGGTTGGTGCCGGGCTGGTCAAACCGCCGGAGAACTGCTTTCAGGACGCCTTTGCGGCGTACGTGGAAAAATACGCGTAGACGCGGCTACGAGGCGGCCTCCACCACGCTCTCTTCGGGGATCATCTCCTCGATATAGCCGGTGCGCACACACGTCTCGAGAAGCTCCCGCGTCATGTGCTCGGTGTCGGTAGTCTGGTATCCGTCGTAGTAGCGGATAATCCGGACGTCGTACCCGGCGGGCGATTCTTCCATAAGCTCGAGATACGCCTGTGTCCCTTCAGCAGACCTGATGCGGTACCGTTTCATAACGTCCCTCCTCATACCGGTAATTATCGGCATGAGAAGGGGCGAGCTTATTACCCGGTGTAAATCACATCCCGGCCAATCGTACCAACAAGCACTTCCAGATAGTCCGGCCGCTGAATCCGAATCAACTCCCGCCGACACCACGACAAAGAATCGTGGAGCGTCTCGTTCCGTCGGGTGTCACCGATAGAGCCGCGCGTCTGATCGCGTTCGATCGCTGCCTCGATGTAGCCGATCTCCCGTTCGAGGTACCCCGCCTCGCGATCACGGTACGCTTCCAGTCGCCGGTGGTACCAGTCGGAGGACAACACGTAGTCGCGGTCGAAGAGGCGCCGAATCTCCGGATCGGCGGCGCTTTTTCCTTCATAGGAGCCTTCCGCCATGATGTGCAAGAGCGCTTGCAGCGGTGGAATCGCCCCGGCAACACTTCCGTCTTCAATATACGACTGGGCAACTTTTTGCTGCGTCTCAACGATGTTGTTGACACCGTCGACGAAGTCGTCGAGGTTCTGCAGCTCCGGTTTGAGCATATTTTCGTTGAACACCAGGCTGGGAGAATCGAATACGCGTCCCAGATAGTTGGCAGCGAACTCCTTGGTAATCCGGTACCCCAGGCGGCTGGCGAGGACCTGTTTCCCCTTGTGCTCAAAGTCATCCAGCTTTTCGAGCGAACCATCGGCGATAAGCTTTTGCGGGTCCCGCTCCTCCGGTTGGAGTCGCGACCAGATCTCCGGAATCAGCAGACTGACGTCGTGTTGGACCTTGAACTCCGGCCCGATATACCCCGCCGCGGATGTAAAACTGTTGAACCCGGTAAGGATATAGGACAACAACGCGTTGTTGAGGTCCGTCGTCGGGACCAGTGCGTTGAACGGGCCTTTGGTCAGCGCCCCTTCCGAGCCGGCGCCGGTGGTTGACGGCGATTTACCGGTCAGGCTGGAGATAAAGTCCATGAACAGTTCCGGCAGCTCCTGATAGTGGATGGGACCGTAGACCGCCAACGGGCGAATCCCCGCTTTATGGTCCGGCGGATTATTGCGTCGCCCCGGCAGGATCGCGTTCACCGGGTGATACACCGGCCGGTCGGCGGGTATTTTGCGGTACAGCCGCGCACCCACATCGGCTATGTAGCGGTCCCGAGGCTTCAGCACCGTGGGATCCGTCTGCAGATACCGCGGGTTCTTCGACGGTATTCCGTCCACGATCCGCGGGTGAGAGGAGAGAGCGAAAAAGCGCACGCTTTCATCGGCCACGACCGAGCGGATCAGTTTCTGAACCGGCTCGGTGTACTCGGTGAGCTCCAGTGTCCGTTCGAGAAATTCCGTGGCGTCCTCGCGGGGGAACGGATGGAAGTTCGACATGAAAACCGGGGCGGTGGACAGATCATGTTCCGCCTGTTTGTCGTACCCCCGGTGGACCGCGTCATCAGGTCGCTGGAAGAAGCGGAATTCACAGTTCTGAGCAAACTTCACGCTGGGGTTCTGGTAATCCGCGTTCAATCCCTCGAGCCACTCAGCAGGAACCACCACGCTTGAGGTAATGTCATCTTCCCACTGCACTTTGTGAGAGGGCATAAAATCCTGGCGAAGTTTGTGCGTCCATCCGGTGCCGTCTTCCTGCATACCGACCCGCAGATAACTGCCGATAACCGGGCGCCCCAGAAATTTGAGCACGTTGCCACTTGTCCCGTTCACCACGTCAACGCCGAACTTGTCCCGCCAGTTATCGCCCCAATCCTCGTGGTAAAACCGTTTCACCAGAAAAACCAGCGCCTTTATCCGGTGCGGTAACGAACGCAGCCATTCGTTGAACTCATCCGTGTTGGCCGAAGAGGGAGTCAACAACTTGATGACCGACCCGAGACTGCGCGCCCGGGAGAGGATCTTGCGGCTGACATGATTCTTGCCGCCCGGGGGATCGATGAATCGATCGCTGTAGTCGCGGTTGATGATCTCTTCCACCATATCCATATCGTGTTTGTAGTCCGCGATAATCAGCGGTGTAAAACGGATCGCATCCCACAGCGCCTTCGAGATCTCCGACTTGCCGCCACCGGAAACGGTGCACGGTTTGTGACACAGCGTCCCCTCGGCAGTGGTCCCGACCAGACGCCAGGCGCCGGACACCGGGTGTTGTTCAATATGAACCTTGAAGCCCGTCGGGTGGATGTACACCTGATCCGGCAGAATTCGCAGCGTTTGCTCCCGTCCTTCGTCGTCCACCCAGATCGCCTCCTGGGCGTCCAGATCAATCGTCGCCTCCTCGGGAAGGTACACAATACCGGGAAACGTCGTATCCACACCGTATCCCTCCGGACGCGTCTCCAGCGCGTCCCCCAGAATCGCCGGTAGATCGACGAAGCGGTGTTTCTTCGATCGCAGGTTACTGTCGGGAACAAATTTCATACCAAGGTTGTAGCTGGGGAACGCCAGCGCCCCGCCGGCGTGCTCCTCTTCCACCATACCGAACAGGTTCGCAGAATAACTGATCTGCGTCTTGACCTCTTTCTTGGAATATCCGAAATAGTTGTCGGCGATCAGCGTCACCATGACGCCCCGTTCGTCCCGGGCGGTAATCTTGAACGGTGTTCCGTCGTTGTACAGCTCACCCGGATCGTCCCAGCACATGCCGTCGTGTTTCTGCCGTTCCGTCGCCTCCGAAATGTGCGGCAGGCCAAGGTCCTTTTTCTTCGTCTTCACAAGATGGGTCGCGAGGATAATGCACCCGGTATGCCCGGTCCAGTGTTGGGGATCCAGGGCGCTGTCGTGATCCGGCAGGTAGGGATCGCCGGCGTTTCCAAAGATCGATTCAACGAAGTCCAGGTTGGCAACCAGGCTTCCCGGCGCAAAAAAGCGGATCTCGGTGTAGCGTTGCTGGAGCACCCCGGGAACCTCGGGCTGTACGATCGGTTTCAGAAGCAGACTCACGAAACGGTGAGCCGGCCGGTCTGCGTCCATCGTGAACGGCATCGCCGCAAGATCTTCCGGTGGATCCAGCGCTTCCTTGAGGAGTCGCAGGAAGGTCACCCGAGGGACCTCCTTCTTGTCCGGCGGGATCGGCAGCCCGTTTTCGGCAACGTGAAACACCCCTTTCGTCGTCCGGCGGTCGTGTTTGGGGTTGTGGAGCACGCCCTGTTTTGTGCGATAGGAATTGATCGTGTCAGTGTGAAACCCGTGCCGTTTCGGCGGAAGCGACAGCTCGCGGGCGATGCCGTAGCGATCAAGGACAAACGAGTTACCCGGCAGGCGCGGAACCGCTTCGTCCTCACCGGCGTCCCCGAAATAGTCATCGAGAAACTGTTGCACCCGCTCGTCCGCCGGCGGCAGATACTCTTCAAGCAGCCGGTTCTTCTCCCGGAAATTCTCAACCATTCCCCCGGCCATCTCCAGCATCGAGCCGGATTCTTCCGGAACGGTGGGCATTCCGTGGGTGGCAAGTTTGAAGTTGATATAGCTGATCATCCGCTTCCGGTTTTCCGGGTCGGTATGCTGGTAGTGGAGTCCGAAGTCCGTCGGAGCGTGATCGCGATCGTTGGCTGTCTGCATAAGTGGTATCCTGTTCTATGGTTATTGTGGCGTACAAACACGCCATTTTCAGGGTACCTGTCTTCCGGCATCGTGGCAATGGTGGCGTTTCAGCGATATAATGGAGATGTACGGGCTGGGCCGTACGCATCTACAACAACAGAAGGAGCAAACGATGAACAATATGAAAGTTATCGATTTAACGATGCCGCTCGGTATCGGAACCCCGCCCTGGCCGACCTACGAGCCACTGCAGGTGAAGTATTTCAAGCGTCTCGCGCCGAACGGTGCAAACGGACAGGTAGTAACCCATTCAAACCATATTGGCACCCATCTGGACGGGGAGATTCACTTCTATACGCCGGGAAAAGATATCGCAAGCCTTGAAATGGACTTTCTCGTCCATGAAGGGGTTATCGTCGACCTTTCGGATATCGTCGGCGAGTACGATGTATACACCTCCGAGATGATCGAAGAGCGCGTGGACGTCAAGGAAGGAGATATTCTGATCATCTCCACCGGCTACCACAAGTACAGCTGGGATCAGCCCACTGCGGACGAGGTCGCCTACATGGTCAAACACCCCGGACCGGACCGCGAGTTCGCTGAATGGGCCAAGAAAAAGAAATTGCGCTGGATCGGCGTCGACTGCGGCAGTGCGGATCATCCGATGAACACCAAAGTACGGGACTGGATGCCGCGAAACGCCGCCGAGTGTGACACCCACTTTCAGAAGAAGTACGGAAAAGGTCTCACGGAGGTTTTCACCGACGACAAGTACCAGCTGATGCACCTTGAGATGTTTCCTCACGGTATCGTCCACGCCGAATGCGTCGGTGGCGATATCGACCTGGTGCTCAATGAACGGGTGACGATCGGGTGTTTCCCCTGGCGCTTTGTCGACGGCGAAGCGTCAATCGCGCGAATCGTCGCGTTTGTTGACGAAGATACCTATAAGGAAAAGATGGCCCAGAAGGAGCGGGCGGAACTCACCAGGTTTGGCGACATCGCCTGTTCAAAGAACGACTGGCTGATTGAAGAGGGCCGGAAGCGCGCCAAGAACGCGAAATAACCGGCCCCCGTCGGTGATGTGGTACGCCCCGGCTGTGGTCGGGGCCTGCCGTACACCACCACGCTACCGCAGATCGCTCATGGCCACCGGATCCATGTCGGTGTATTCCTGATTTTCCCCCGCCATCGCCCAGATCAGACTGTAGCTGTTTGTCCCCACGCCGGTATGGATCGACCAGTTGGGGCTGATCACCGCCTGTTCGTTTCGAACAACGAGGTGGCGCGTTTCCTCCGGCGGCCCCATCATGTGAAACACCACGGCGTCTTCCGGCAGGTCAAGGTACAGATACACTTCGCTGCGCCGATCGTGAATGTGGGTTGGCATCGTGTTCCAGACGTTGTTTGCAACCAGCGTCGTCAGGCCCATCGCCAGTTCCGCACTTTCGAGGACCTCCGGGTGGACGTACTGCCGGATCGTCCGCTCGTTGGCCTGGGCGGCGTCGCCCAAGTGTACGCGCCGGGCGTGGTCCGCCGGAATCGCGACGGTGGGATACGTCCGGTGTGCCCGGGTGCTGGCGCAGTAAAAACGCGCCGGATGTACCGGGTCGTCACTGGAAAACGCGACGTTCCGCGCACCGGCACCGACGTAAATTCCATCCCGCGGCTCCAGCCGGTATTCCTGACCGTCGACGGAGATCGCCCCGGGTCCGCCAAGGTTGATCGCCCCCAACTCGCGCCGTTGCAGAAAGAACGGCGTCGCCAACGCAGGGTCTGTTTCAAGGATTATCGGCGCGGAGACCGGCTCAACCCCTCCCACGATCATGCGGTCGAAGA
Organism: Spirochaeta sp.; assembly: GCA_027859055.1. Taxonomy (GTDB): domain Bacteria; phylum Spirochaetota; class Spirochaetia; order DSM-27196; family Alkalispirochaetaceae; genus Alkalispirochaeta. The sequence goes on along the minus strand of JAQIBO010000440.1, from coordinate 2,025 downwards.
GGGTGTAGGTGAAGCGGGCCTCCCCGGGATAGAAAACCCGTGGTATGAGGAACGTCTCGGCAAGGGATGTACTGTCCATTCCGCGGAAATGCTCCGGATGAACCGGCTGTCGCGTTTCAATCGTCATTCCCACAGAATACGTGAATCATCACAGCTGTCAACCGGCGTATTTGGGTGTACAATTCGGCGATGAGCACACAACATACTGCACGGCCCGGGAGCACCGCGGCACAGGACGGCGGCAAACCGTTATCCGGAATCAAGGTACTGGACCTGACACGCGTTCTGGCCGGCCCCTTTGCAACGATGCTTCTCGCGGACCTGGGCGCAGAGGTCCTGAAAGTGGAAATGCCCGGCGTCGGTGATGATTCGCGCCATTTCGGACCGTTCAAGAACGAACGCAGTCTGTACTTCGTCAGTATAAATCGGGGCAAGCGCAGCATCACCCTGAACCTGAAGACCGACGAGGGAAAAGAAATTCTCCGCAAGATGGTCGCCGAACACGACATCATTGTTGAGAATTTCCGGCCGGGAGTGATGGAGAAGCTGGGACTCGGATACGAGGCGCTGCGGGAGATCAACCCGGGGCTGATTTACGCGGTCTCCTCCGGGTACGGCCATTCCGGACCGGACAGCACCAAACCGGCGTACGATATCCTGGCGCAGGCCGCCGGCGGTCTGATGAGCGTTACCGGGTGGCCCGGACAACCACCGACCCGTGTCGGGTGTTCCATCGGCGACATCGGTGCGGCGTTGTTCAATACCGTCGGGATACTCGCCGCCCTTAACCACCGCCACGCCACCGGGCTTGGTCAGAAAGTGGATGTGGCGATGCTGGATGCCCAGGTGGCGATTCTGGAAAACGCCCTGGCGCGCTACCAGGTGGACGGGACCAGCCCGGAACCGCTCGGAAACCGCCACCCCACGATCAGCCCGTTTCAAGCGTATCAGGCGTCGGATGACTGGATCGTTGTGGCGATTGGAAACGATGCGCTGTGGCAGACGTTCTGCAAAACGATTAACAGAAACGACCTTGCCGCGGACGGACGGTTCGCGACCAACCAAAAGCGGACCGAACACCTTACCGAATTGAACGCCGTTCTGGATCCGCTCTTTCTGCGGCGCACCGTGGGAGAGTGGTCGTCGCTCTTTTCCGACGCGGGCATTCCCCACAGCCGTATCAACAAAATCGAACAGGTTATGCAGAATCGTCAGGTCCGGGCGCGAAACATGATCGTAACCGTGGAGGACGCGCTGGCGGGCACGGTGAGCGTGGCGGGTAACCCGATCAAGATGAGCTCAATGGAGGATCCGACCACCCGCCCCCCGATTCCCGAGTTGGGCGAAGATACCGATGATGTCCTGCAGGCGCTTGGCTACGACGACGATCAGATCGCGGCGATGCGCCGTCAGGGGGTGATTTGATGGGCGCCTCCGACCGGCAGACAACCCCGGGACCGTGGGCCCAACCGTTTGCGCCGCCGGTGACGCGGGAGGACGTGCTCGAGATGGCCCGGAGCGCCACTGACGGTGAGAAGACGATCCACGCACTCCTGCCGGACGAACGTACCGATGCCCGAGAACGGCGGCTCGGTGAAGAGTATGCCGCCCTGGAGCGCCGTTGGCCCGACCCCGGGGCGCGTCCGCCCCTTTTCGGCATGGTCCTCGGCGTGAAGGATATTTTTCACACGGCGCAGTTCCCCACCCGTGGCGGCTCGTCGTTTCCACCGGAGGCGTTTACGCGTTCCGGCGCGCCGGGTCTCCCCAAAGGGGAGGAAGCCGATTCGGTCCGAAAAATCCGCGAGGCGGGGGCGCTCATCCTTGGCAAAACCGTTTCCACTGAGTTTGCCTATTTTGCACCGGGTGCCACAGCGAACCCACTGAACCCGACGCACACACCCGGGGGATCTTCCAGCGGGTCCGCCGCCGCCGTTGCCGCCGGGTACTGCCACGCCGCCCTGGGCACGCAGACAATCGGTAGCATCACGCGGCCGGCGAGCATTTGCGGCGTCACCGGGTTCAAAC
>JAQIBO010000271.1 GCA_027859055.1 Spirochaeta sp. | reverse complement strand
ATACTTTTATTAGTAAATCTGCAACTCTTTGCTTGATCCACTCTCCCTTATCCCGAAACTTCGGGAACCGCAGCCGGGGCTGGGTTTCCCCGGGTTGGGGAAAGAGTTGCTGCATGAGGCCGCGCTTATGGTCGCGGAGGGTCACCAGTTTCCGGCCTTCGGCGGCGATCAACCTGTCCAGGGAACTCAGGCACTCGGCAATCTTTTGTTGCTCGGGGGGGCTGGGTATCGGAAGGACAGTATCGCGGACAGCGACTGCCGTTAGTTGCGGTATACTTGTGACTTCGCCAGGAACAACCGCCAGATGGTTCCAGCACTCTTTGAGAAAGAACCTATCCAGGTTGAGAAGGTCACTAACGACAATGAGGCGACCAATTCCCATGAACTGGTGGTCTCTCAGCAAAGCGACGCCCAACGTGCCCCTGGCTGTTATTGTGACGCTGTGCCTGTTGTATTGTGGCACGGTGTAGTAGCCGTATAGTCCCTCGTTCTCGATCGCGTTGGAATAAACCGGATACTGATGAGTGGCAGATCGAAGGTTTGAGAAGAGTGCCGTATCAAGATCGCCCGAAGCTTTTACCACCGCGAGTTCACCTATCTTCCGCGCCACCCACCCCGGCTCATCCCGAAACTCCGGAAACCTCAGTTTCGGCGTCAAGGTTCGATTGTCGTTTCGTTTCATGTATTATCCAACCGGTCCGGATTCTTCAACACCTTCTTTTCTTCTGACGTCAGGCGACGCTCGACCTTTTTAACATCCTCGGCGGGGGGCAGGGCTTCGGGCCGAATGCCCCGACTCAGCAGCGTATCGCGGACGGCCTGGTTGTTGGTGATGTGCTCGTTGGAAATCTGCCGCTCGCTTTGCATTTGGTGCTCGCGGGCGTTGTGGATAGTAATCTCGGTAGAGAAGTCCTTGGCCTTCAGGATGATTGTCGGAGCAAAGTCAGCCAGCGGACGTTTGTCCGGCACGCGCCAATGGGCTTTCATGGCCTGCGTGCTTTTACCAAAGAGCGCCTGATCCCCCTTACTGCGGATCAGGGCAAAGTTTTGGTTTCCCCCGGTTTGCTCGAAAATGACCTGGGAAAGCTCTTTTTCGGTGCCGGATAGTTTTTTACGGGCGGAAACACGCTCGGCTTCCAGCAGCCGCTGCTCAATGAGCTCAGCCTTGCGGGTCTGGACTGCGAAATAGGTTTGGGCAAAGGCAATCTCCGACTTTCGCGGGTCGCCGTTCTGGGCGATGAGGTAGCAGGCGTAGCGGGTGAGCATCACATCCTCAATCTCTCGCTGCCACCCATTACCGAGCTCGATCATTTTGTTAACGTCAACAAAATGATCTGAGACCAGATGTCCCGAGACTTCACAGGCCGTCTCCGCCTTCCCGATAATCCTGAGGAAATTGCGCCACTCCGTGTAACCCAATAGCATTTGAAGATCACGTGCCAGCCAGTATTCCACCCCGTTTTCCGTCTGCTGGGCGTGGCCCTCAAATGTTTCGGTCATTGCGAGAATCTGATTGCTTTCCATAGAATGCCTCCATTGGAATTATTGCTCATACGCATTTAACCCCGAAATCGACCGCCCGCCGGCGCGTTTCTTCAGCAGCGGCACCAGGTCCTCCATAAGCGCCAGTTCCTTCTCGCGACGCTCACGCCAACGCAGATCCAGGGGCTCCAACAGATCGGTGAGCTCTTCACCATCAAAGATCATGCGCTCAAGGATGTCATCCACAAATGCTTGCAGCGCCTCGTTTGTCAGACCGTGCCTGTCGGCGACGGCGACGAGTTCGGCCGCATGGCGCTCATCTTTGAAACTTTGGTAACCGGCGCGCACCTAATCCTCGGTGAGGGGCTTGCCGATTTCGAGCGTGCGGACGTACTCGGTGATCTCTTCGAGTTCATCCATGAACTTGGCGTCCGAGCGGATGAGGCGGATAAGCTGTTCGCGACTCATCTCCTGCTGGTCGGGCGCCTGCCCGCTGAAACGGGCGATCAGGTTCATAATGTAATCGTAGTCAATGTCCGCCGAGGCGAAGAGGACGAACTCGAAATCGAGCTGGTCAATCGTTTCACGTTCGAACTCCCCTGAAGGCTCGTGGACCCCTTCGTTAAAACCGCGAGCATCGCCGCCGGCTTTGTCCTGCTTGGCTTTGAGACGTTTGGCAGTTTCGATATAGACGCCGCGAAAGGCGCGGGCGTCGTCTCTTGCAAGCGTCTGCTCGATCTCTTCGCGTTGATCGTCGGTGAGGTCGGTGTACTGGTCAAGCTGGGTAGTGAGGCGCTGTATCTCTTTAAAATGCCTCACGAAGGCGGCGCGGGCATCATCGCCCTTGAGGTTGGGTACGGCCTCCGGCATCGCCTCCAGACCATGAGACTGGAAAAACTCGTCCAGTTCCTGTCTGGCGGCCTTCAGTCGTTCGATGACAACGGGGGCTTTGTCGACAAGCCAGATTTCTTTCGCCAGTTCGGCCCGTACGCCGGAGAATAAAGTGATGGCTTCATCGACGTTATCCCGCTGGCCGCGGAAATCGAGGATATGACCGTACGGCTTGGTTGAGTTGAGGACGCGGTTGGTGCGGCTGAACGCCTGGATCAGACCGTGGTGCTTGAGATTTTTATCGACGTACAGGGTATTGAGGTATTTGGAATCGAAACCGGTCAGGAGCATGTCGACCACGATGGTGATGTCTATCTTCTCGGCGCCCTTCCCGGGCAGATCGCGGTTGGGGTATTGCTGGTCCTTTATACGTTTCTGTATGTCCTGGTAGTAGGCGTCAAACTCGCCGATGGAGTGGTTGGTGGCATATCGAACATTGTAGTCGGCGATGATGGCCTTTAGGGCTTCCTTTTTCTTGTCCGGTTCCTGCCGGTTGTCTTCGAGCTCCTGGGGCAGGTCTTCCTGGAGCTGCCGGACATCCTTGTTCCCTTCCGCAGGCGGGGAGAAGACGGCGGCGATCTTGAGGGGGACAAAGTCGGGATCTGCCTCCTGCCGCTCGGCCTGGATTTGCTTGAAAAGCTCGTGGTACTCAATGGCGTCGTTGATCGAAGCGGTGGCAAAAAGCGCGTTGAAGCGACGTGCGCCGGTGGCGGCGTCGTGCTTGGAAAGGACGGCGTCAACGATGGCCTTCTTTGTCATCGTCTGCCCCGCCTTGGGTGCGTCGTCGCCATCGGGTTTGAAATAATCGACATGAAAGCGGAGGACGTTTTTATCTTCAATGGCGTGGGTAATGGTGTAGGCGTGCAACTCGCTCTGGAAGAGGTCCCGGGTTGTCCTGAGCGTGGCGATATCGCCGTCGATCTGCCGAAGCGTGGCATTATCCTCGAAGATCGGTGTACCGGTGAAGCCGAAAAGCTGCGCCCTGGGAAAGAATTTTCTGATGATCTGGTGGGTCTGGCCGAACTGCGAACGGTGGCACTCATCAAAGATAAAGACCATGCGCTTGTCGCTGAGCGGTTGGAGGCGCTCTTTGAAGGTGGCCTTGTCATTATTCCGGCCGTTCTTCCCGTCCTGCTTGTTGTATTTACTGGTTTCGTCGAGGGCCAGGCCGAGCTTTTGAATGGTGGTGACGATGACCTTGTCGGCGTAGTCATCAGAGACAAGGCGGCGGTCCAGCGCGGCGGTGTTGGTGTTCGCTTCCACACAGCCTTCCTGAAAGCGGTTAAACTCTTCACGGGTCTGGCGGTCGAGGTCCTTGCGATCGACGACGAACAGGCACTTGTGGATGTCGGAGTTAAGCTTGAGAAGCGTGGAGGCCTTGAAGGAGGTAAGCGTCTTGCCCGATCCGGTAGTGTGCCAGATATAGCCGTTGCCGCGGTTTTCGCGGATGCACTGGTCGATGGCCTTGACGGCGTAAATCTGATAGGGGCGCATCATGAGCATCTTCTGCTCGGAAGCGACGAGGACCATGTCGCGGCTGATGGTCGTGCCGAGTGCGCACTTGGGCAGAAATGATTCTGCGAAGTCGTCGAGGCGAGTGATCTTGGTGTTGTCTTCGTCGGCGTGCTGATAAATGGGCAGGAAGTTTTCCGCAGCGTCGAATGCGAAGTGGCGGTCATTGTTGTTGGCGAAGTAGTAGGTCTCGGTCTGGTTAGAGACGATAAAGAGCTGAACGAAACAGAGCAATGTCTTGGTATAGCCATTGCCGGGGTCTTTCTTGTACTCGACGATCTGCTGCATCGCCCGGCGGGGGCTGATGCCGAGCGTCTTGAGTTCGATCTGGACGGCGGGGATGCCGTTGATCAGTAGCATCACATCGTATCGGTGATGGCTATATTCGGTGTTGATGCGGAGCTGGTTGACGACCTCAAAGGTGTTTTTGCACCAGTCCTTGATGTTGACGAGCGTGTAGTTGAGCGGGGTGCCGTCGTCTCGGGTGAAATCATTGATCTCACGAAGCAGGGTCGCCGCGGTGAAGACGTCGGGGGTCACGATCTCGTCATGAAGGCGCTTGAACTCGCCATCGGTGAGCTGTACGCGGTTAAGCGCCTGGAAGTGCTTACGGAAGTTGGCTTCGAGGGCGGCGCGGTCACGAATATCCGGGCGATGAGTATATTTGAGCTCGGTCAGTTTGTCGATCAGTAATTGTTCAAGCTGTTGTTCGGTCATAGTTACCGACTCTCCATCCTCGTATCAGTCGTAGCGAAGAAGCGAAGCTTTTTTGGATTTCCCACAATTTCATAAAAACCCGAACCGATTGTAACACTACTGTTTCCCCCCGGCGATTGGGTACCACCTTTTTCCGGAAAACATCGTATCGGATAGCCAAACGATACCGCGTCATCGCCGACCGCGTCAGCCGCGACGAAGAGACAATGGCCCAGGTCAACAACCACAGCACCGAACAGGTCATGCACGGCCTCTTTCCCAAACGGGTAGAAGACGCCGTCCTGGACAGCATGACCGACCACGAAAAACTCTCCCTCCAGATCCTGGACAACGAAAAAGCCGGCCGCGATTTTGCCCGCCTCATCCTGCGCCTCCTCACAAGCGCGAGTTTTGGCCAGGCGAACGCCGGCAATTGACCATCATTACTACTGTAGTTTCAAATGAAATCAAACACGGTGTGACGTTCGATGAGGCAAGCAGCGCATTTGGCGACGTCTTATCGATAACAATCCAAGATCCCCTTCATTCGACCGACGAAAACCGATTCGTGTTGATCGGTCAATCCCATCGGGGTAGACTATTGATAGTGGTACACACTGATCGTAATGATCGTGTGCGCATAATCAGTGCACGAATTGCGACAGGGAGTGAAAGACGAAACTATGAAGAACGCACACGATGACCAGGAAATGCAGAGCGTGTACGATTTCTCCGATGGGGTACGCGGCAAGTACATCGAAAGATATCGGGATGGAACAAACGTCGTCGTGTTAGACCCGGACGTGGTTGAGTACTTTCCCGACCACGACTCAGTAAACGACGCACTCCGGCACATGGCGGCGATTATCAAACGACAACAAAAAGCGAATCAATAATTCATTCATCGTGAGTGATGTGCGTGCCGCGATCGCCGCGATCCTGCATTTCTTCGTATAAATCCCAAAGTGCCTTTTTATAACGGCGGACGTGTCCATACGGAGCGTTTGTGTTAATACGTTTAACGCCTTTTCCTCATCGGCGTTAAATCGGACGGATTTCACTCCCATAGTTTGTACACCTCCTCCCGTTTACCGACATACACGACTGCAATGCCGGAATCTTCAATTAGGAGATCACACCCTACTCACGTCGTCAAGAATTATAAGACTGTGCTGATAATACCTGGTAGGAGGAGTGAAACTGTATATTTACGGAGCGCCGGATCACGTTGCAGCACCGGCACGTTTGAGTTGGGATACTATAAAACTTGGTGGATAGAAAAAGGAAAAGGGCATACCCTTCGGATAACAACCAAATCATTCGAAGGAGTTACGTATGCCCCACACCCAATCTACCTCACCAC
>JAQIBO010000231.1 GCA_027859055.1 Spirochaeta sp. | reverse complement strand
GCGTCCCCGGATCCGCAGTGTTTACCCCGTTGTTGCACCCGCTTGACGCATCAAGAAATACGAGAACGATGGAGAATACAACGATCCACCGGTTGTTCATTGGTTCACCTGAATTGTAGACCCGCCGGAACCGGTGATATCTATGACTCCGCAAACTGTCTTGCCCTTTTATCCATCCCGATCGTTCAGACGGAGGAAACGATCACTCTGGAAGGCAACTCCGGAACGTTCGCACCGAACGGCAGCGTCTGGATGGGTGACCCCGGGTGGGGCAAATACGATCTCTACATTCTGATCGACGTAAACGGCACAGGTGACCTTGAGGAAGGCGTTGGCGACCGGACTAACGATTATCCATCAACCGTGTTTATTGACGGCGACACCACAATAACCCTCGACTATTTCAACGACCTCATTGAGCGATAGCCGTTCTGTGTTTTTGTTGCGCGACGGTGCCGGCGGGTTTACAATTTAAGTGAACCAATGAACAACCGATGGATCGTCGTCAGTTTCATCGTTCTCGTATTTCTTGTTGCGGCAAGCGGGTGCAACAACGGGTCACAAACAGCGGATCCCGGAACGCTGGATGTCGCTGTTCTGGGAATCGACGGTGATGTCGTTGCTCTGGGTACAGCTGGATATTGGGTAGCGCTGTATTTTGCAGGCACCGATGACGTCTATAATCTTGCCAATATGGTAGCGATAAACGACTTGGTCATCGGCAACACCGATGAAACACTCCGTCTCAAGGTTCCCGACGGCAATTGGAACCCCACGACGGAAGATTGGGTCGGTGAGCCCGGATGGGGAGAGTACCAGTGTCATATTCTGATCGATCTTAACGGCAACGGCGAGATCGATACCGGAATAGGCGAGCGGACCAACATACCGTCGTCTGTTCTGATCGATGGTAACACCTCAATAACCTTCGACTATTTCAACCACCTCATTGAGCGATAGCCGTTCTGTGTAGTACCGTCGCGGGATGTCGGACCGGACAACTGTTATCTCGTACATCAAGATCACCCTCGCGCCGATACTGTGGGGCGGTTCCCTCGTTGCCGGACGCGTCGTTTCCGCGGATCTCCCGCCGCTGACCACCACGTGGATCCGCTTTGCCCTGGTCAGCCTGTTTCTCGTTCCGGCGCTCAGAATTATCCACGGGCGCCTGCCCCGGCCGACGCGCCGTGAGGCGGGACTGCTCTTTGCTCTGACCGTGGCGGGGGTGCTCCTGTTCAACCTGTTTCTCTTTTCCGGACTCCAGACGATTACCGCCGTCCGCAGTTCGGTGATTATTGCGTTTGCCCCCTCGGCGGTGGCGCTGATTCTGGTCATCGGTTTTCACGAACCTGCAGGACGTAACACGCTGATCGGCATTGTCGTGGCATTTGTCGGAGCAATCATCACGATCACCAACGGGGATATCGGTGCGGTGATCGCCGGGGGCATCTCCGTTGGAGACGCGTTCCTCCTCGGGTGCGTGGTGGCGTGGGCGGCGTACACCATTCTTGCCCGTTCAGCGATGCGAACGCTCACGCCCCTGACCGTCCTGACCTACTCCTCCATACTCGGTGCGCTGTTGCTCACCCCCATCGCGATTCACCGCGGGGGAATCGCTGAACTGGGAGCGCAGGGTATCGGTACCTGGGGCGGGATTCTCTACCTGAGCTTCGGCGCCGCCGGCCTGGCGTACCTCTTCTACTACCAGGGAATTCGCGATATCGGCGCCAACGAGACGGCGATCTTTCTCAATCTGGAACCGGTATCGGCGATCATTCTTGGCGTGGTGCTCCTTGGTGAGGTCCTCACCGGCCCGGTTATCGCCGGGGCGGTCCTGGTGATCATCGGGCTCTACCTCGTCAATCGTCCCGAGCGGCCGCAGACGCGGGCAACGTAACGGTGAAACAGCTCCCGCGACTGGGCTGTCCCACCCTCTGTTTGGGGGCCGGGCGGTTGCCGCACCGCTGCGGAGGTACTACTCTTCGCCGTATATGCGTACGTACGAATCGTTTCTTGCGTTGATACAGGAACTCGAAGGTGATGCTGCGGACCTGGAGCGGCGTCTGGCCCGAAACCGGACCGCCTGGGAGCGTCTTGAACACGGCGCGGATGATCCGGTTGACTGGGGCGCTCTCGGGTTCACGATTCAGACGCTCTACGGTGTACTGGAAAACTATTTCCTGCGCATCTCAAAGTTCTTCGAAAACAATCTCCCTGCCGACCGCTGGCACCAGGCGTTAATTGACAAGATGGGATTGGAAATCCCCGGCGTGCGCCCGGCGCTCTTCACGGACAACGACCAGACGCGATTGGTCCGGGAGATCGTACGTTTTCGCCATCGCCTGAGAAACCTCTACGGTGAAGACCTGGACCCCCACAAAACGTCTGACGTCCAGCGCACCGTGACCGACTTCTTTGCCGAATTTCCCGACATACACGCCACGTTCATCGGCAAGCTTCGGAGCATCGCCAATGCCCTCTGATGATCCGCCCTTTGACCCGGAACCGTTTGCCGCCGGGCTCAGGGACATCAACAGGCGGGAACAACAACGTATACAGCGCAGGGCTGATTCCGCGCGGGAAACAGCCCGAAACCTGGCACACCGGATCGCTACCGAGGTCCCCGACGTTCAGTCTATCTACCTGTTTGGTTCGCTCCTGAACGATATCCCGAAGAATGCCGATTTCGATATCGACCTGGCTCTGGACGGCGGAGACGTGTATGCGGCGATGGAGATCTGCGAAACGGTACCGTGGTCGGTTGATGTGGTTGACATGAAGCACGCCCGCACAGACGTCGCTTCACGGATACAACAGACCGGACACCTGCTCTATCGCGCAGAAAACGGGGAGCGTTCAGACGGTGCGGAGACGTAGGCGATAGCGTACCGCTTCCTACGGGTGCGGTGTGATCGCAATGATCGTCAGGTCGCCCTTCTGCGGGCCGTAACACCAGAACACACGATACGCAGCGGGTGTTCGGTTTTCGGCGTACGCTTCAAACACCTTGATTCCGACCGCCCGCGTCAGCGATGAGTACTCATGGGTGTGGAGAGACGGGTGACGTGGATTTGTTTCAAGTAATGCGAGGGTCTTGCGAACCGCTCTAAAACGTTTCTGCAGTGCCGGGTGTTCCTCAAGACGCCGGTAATCGTCGCGAGCTTGATCCGAAAAGAGAAGCCGGAAGCTCAATCGGACTCCTCGGCATCTTCTTCAAACGCAGCGAAGGATCCGAGGTAGGACGTGTGACCTTCCGCCACCTGCCGGAGCCCGGTACGCACGTTATTGAGAGCTTCCCTGTTTTCGTAGAGCCACGCCTCCCGTTGCGGGATTTCCTGAAACGGTTCCAGGATGATTCGACCGTCTTCTTCCACCGAAACGCGAACGCTGCTGACCCCGTCCAACAGCTTCCCCAGCGTGATTCGCCCCTTTCCGTCAGGCTTCAATGTAACCACCGTCCGTTCCCCCATGTTCTCCTCCATCAGAAAGAATAGGACGCGGTGGGAAATAACTCAAGTGGGAACGTGAATATTGACGCGCTTCCCACCTGTTCAGACATAAACTCACACACCATACGCGGCGTGATACCTGTGGTGCGTTCAATGGGATTCATTGGGATTCATTGAATCCCTGATACAAGAAACGCGGCTACACGGACGCGTCCAGCTGCTGCAACCACGAGCGAATAAACCGGCCGCCGCGCTCCTCCAGGGATTCTCCATACCGCGTTGCGTCCCGTCGGAGGCCTGCCGGATCTACGCCGTCGGTTCCGGCGATTTCCACCGTGTGGCCGATCAACCAGCGCTCAAACGTGCGCGAATCCGCCTCCGGATGAAACTGCAGCGCAAGCACGTTGTCACCCAGGGAAAACGCCTGGTTGGTATACCGGGACGTTGAAGCAAGACGCGTTGCTCCCGACGGCAGGTCAACGGTATCGCCGTGCCAGTGGAGGACCACGTCGTCACCGTGGACCAGCGGCTTTAGTGCACCTGCGGCGCCCGCCTCGGTCAGTTGAATCGGTGCCCAACCGATCTCTTTTCCCGCGGTACCGGGGTACACCCGCCCGCCTGCGGCCGCCGCAATCATCTGCGCCCCCAGACAGATCCCCAGGGTTGGACGGTCCGCCGCCACCCGCCTGCCGATCAACACAATCTCATCTGTGAGGAACGGATACGCCGCCGTCTCGTATACGCCGATCGGCCCGCCCAGAACGATGACCAGGTCGGCCGCACCGATCTCGGACAGGTCATCTACACCCGCCTGAAGATACCGGACGGTATACCCGGCGTGCGTGATGGGCTGGTGAAATGTACCGAGGTCTTCAAACGCGACGTGCTGGATCACCAGACAGGTTTTCTCTTTCATAGTGGTAACATAGCAACAGGCGGGTGGGTTGGACTATGCGGAAGAGCGGTTATTGGGCGTTGGTGAGAAGTGGGCCGATACCCCACATCAGTGCGATACGTGCACGCCCTTAGAAAGGAGAAAAGCCGCCTCCGAGGGCGGCTTTTTGATGTGATTTGTGACCGGGCAAGTCTACTGAACGACGACTGTTTCAGTGGTCGTCGCAATTTTCCACGTCAGAACGTACCAGACATCCTTGTCGAGTTGTTTCATCGTGAAGGTGGTTAATTCTCCGTTATAGATATTACCAGAGATCGTTGACGTCACTGTTGTTCCGGAGATTTCGAGGGTACCGAGTTCCACGGTCGCTCCTGACTCGAACGGAGGTTTCCAGGTCGCCCCGTCCTTGAGCTGATTGTACTGTGATGCGTCGGGATGGACGTGCGTATACAGCGTATCATAACTTCCGTTATTTCCGCCGGCAATCAGGGCATTAATGCGCTCGGGAATAGAAACGCTGTCGTCCTCTTCCGGTTGGGGACAGCCAACAAACAGGAACGAGGCGATCGCAATCAGTGCTATTCCCCAGACTACCGGTCTACTATGTCGTCTTACGTTATTCGTTTTCATCATTCTTCTCCTAAATGTCTGCCTCTACAAGGCGCGGTACGATACCGTCGTTGTAGGCGGCAAGAAACCGCTCGTATTCTGCTATGAACCCCTGATACGTGGCGTTGTCCTTGTCCAGGATGTACCGCGTCGTCAGTTCAATGTACATCTTCCCGAGAACATATCGTCGCAACGAGAGGCCCGAAAGCGCGTAGTAGCGATAGTTGAGCACCTGTGTTCGTTGCCGGTTTCCGATCTGTTGCAGTTCTTCCCGCAACGCGTCTTTCTCCTCACCATCCTCCAACTCGACAAACGTTTCATACTTGGCGTCGTACTCGGTCTTGATCTCCTGATACAACTCCCGATACTCCTGCGTACCCTCGATGAACTCGTCCAGCTGTGTCATGAGAGACTGCACGCCAGCAACAGGGTTGGCGAGGTACTCGTCCAGTTTCTGGGCATTCCAGGTACTGAAATCCAGCTCCTGACCGACCCATTCGAAAACATCTCCCGGGGGTCCGGATGCCGGCACTTCAACCCCCTCATCCTGTGCAAGGCTGACCGTCTGGCCGGCGGAGGTGACGTCTACGAGGCCGGACTCTACGAGGAAGAGGCTGGAGCCGTTGGCGCCGGCGTAGACGACTACTTCGGTACCGCGGATGCCGGCGACAACGGAGGTGGTGCCGATCCGCGGCTCGTCACGGCCGGCGAGGCGGTTGAAGCGGTAGCCGACGGAGCCGGTGCTGTTGCTCATCACCTGCCGGCGACGGCCGTTTTCTTCCACTTCGCGAATGGTGAAGACCGTGTCGGGGTTGACGCGGATGGTGGAGGCAGCGCCCTGCTCCAGTTCGACAAAGTCGTTGCGGCCGGTAACGACGCTGTCGCCGGGAGTGAGAACGGTGCCGAAGTCCAGCCATTCCGTGGCGCCCCCGGAGGCGCGGAGCTCCGGCTCACCTTCGAGGTAGATCACCGACGCCTCCTGCGCAAGGGCGGTGGCGGCCGAAAAAGTGAGGATGAGGATTAGCAATCCGAAAGCGCGTTGCGTTCGTCCTGTTTTCCGATTCGTTGTTTCCATCGTCAGCTCTCCTGTGGGCCTGTGAAGCCGAAGATGTAGGGGAGGCGTTTGAGGCGATCCCCGGTGATGATAAGGAAGGTGCCGTGGCTGGTGGAGACGCGGGCGAGGGCGGCATCTTCTGCGGCGTATTTCTGGAACCAGACGCGGACGTCCATGGTGTCGGCGAATTGCAGATAGGTGGTGTCGGTGACCGGGCCAAGTTCCTCGATGGTGGCGGCGTCAAAGGTGAAGCCGACGTCGCGGAGGTTGGTCCACATCATCTGCAGGTCACTTTCGAGGATGATAATCTCGCCGTCGAAGAGGAATGGACGGGCGGAGAGTTCCATGAGGCGGTCGATATCGGCGGTGTTGAGTTATGTTATGAGTGTTTCAACCCGATTGTCCCGTTGGGAGACGGGGACCGTGGTACAGGAGGCGGCAAAGATGAGTATCAGCAGTGCCGTTCCGATTGTTGGTATGTTTCGTTTCATCGCTCTTGTAAGAATAGACCTCTCCGGACAGGTTTTCAACTTATTTCGGGTAGTTTGTGCGCTCTGAGGGCGCGTGGGGTGGGTTATACTGTGTGGGACGGGCGCCGGGGCGGCTGTCAGCGGGTGCGGGTGTGAGGTACGGGTACGGCGTGAGGCGCAAGGTGTGAGGTGTGAGGTGTGAAATGACGGCAAAACGATATGCTATGAGGCGTGGACGCGTCCGGCGCACGCGCGTTCGGGGCGCGATGAGCGTGCTGGCGTGGATATGGCTGGTTGCGCTGGTCCCGGGCGTCGCGGAGGCGCAACGCGTAACGGACAGCGACGGCGCCCCCCCGGCGGTGGTCGTCGTTGAGCGGCCGGTGGTCTATCCGGACAGCGCGGACAACCGACAGACCCTTGAGGATGCGATTTTGCAGGCGGCGCTGCACAGTAACCGGGTGAATCCTGACGTTCGCGTCACGGTGCCGTGGGCGCCGGCGGATGGGGTTTTCGTTGGTGCGGCGCCGACGGGACAAGCGGGAGGTGGCGCGCCAGACGCCGCCACGCCGGGGGTCACCGGGAAGCGGGTATCCGTGGATGCCGAACAGTACCGGCTGACCGTCAATGCGGTGCGGGAAAGCGGGTCCAACTCCATTTCACTGATGCTCTCCGGTGTCGGTGGCGGCGCGTCGGGCCGGAACGCGGCGGGGATGCCGCTCATCGGGACGTGGGACGGAAATCTGTACCGGGATATCGCGCAGCAGTTCGGGTACCTGTGGGCGCAGGCGCGCGGGTTTGAACGGCGTCGCGATGCGGAGGCGCCGACGTTTGTCGATGAGCTGTACCTGAGCGAGCTGGTTGGCTCTACGATTTCCACGGAAGGGGTGAACCTGTATCCGTACAGCGTCGCGGTGACCGCCGGGGGTGACGCGGTTGTCGGGTCGATGACGTTGGCGGTCCGCGTTGGTCCCGACTTTCGGATTATCGATCTGCCGGGGTTGCAGCTGGTGGAAGAGGGAAACTATCAGTCCGCGATGACGGTGGCGACGACGCCGGCGGGCAGTGTTGTGACGCGGCCGTCGATGGGGCGGGAGCTGTATCTCTACCCGCCCGGTCACAGCGCCGGAACGTCGACCGGACCGACACGGTTACGGAATCCGCTTGCCGGGCAAGGGGGCATGGCCGCCCTGCCGGACGGTTCGATCGTGGTTCTCGACGCGGCCAATCGGCGCGCCGCACGCATTGAGGGGCGGCAGGTGTTTCCCCTCGATATCTTTGACAGCGAGCACTCGTATATTCCCGCGATCGCGGCGGGCCCCGAGGGCAACATCTGGACCTACGATCTCATCGACCGGCAGATCCGCATGTACTCCCCGGAGGGTCAGGAGCTTGATTCGATTCTGCCGATGGTGCCGATGGAACACGCGGCTGGGGTGCGCGCGATGGCGGTGGGGTCCGGTGGAGACGTTCTCCTGTTGACCTCCGGTGGATTGTGGCGTATCGACCGTACCGGCCGGGCGATCTGGGCGCTTGATGTGCTTGATGATCCGGCGGCAAGTCCCCTCGGGCAGATGATGGGGGTGGCGTGGCACCAGGAATCGGGC
>JAQIBO010000107.1 GCA_027859055.1 Spirochaeta sp. | reverse complement strand
GGTCAAGGTATTCCTCCGGATCATGGACATCCTCATGGCGATCCCGCCGCTGGTCCTTGCGATGGTGGTACTCGGCATCCTGGGTAATTCGACGATTATCAGCCTGACCATTATCGTCTCCATCGCCTACACACCGCCGACGGCTCGGGTAGCCCGGGGCGCTCTGTTGACCTGCAAGAATATGGAGTATGTGGATGCGGCCAAGATGCGGGGAGAGTCTCATCTCTATATTATGTTTGTAGAGATTCTGCCCAATACGATCGGCCCGATTATCGTGGAAATTACCGCTCGATTCGCCTACTCGATCGTGATGATCGCCTCCCTCGGTTTTCTCGGGGTGGGGCTCCAACCACCTACTCCGGACTGGGGAATGATGGTAATTGAGAACAAATCGATCATCCGCGCGGCGCCGTGGACGGTGCTGTATCCCTCCCTTGCGATAGCATCGCTTGTGATCTCCATTTCGCTCTTCTCCGACTTTGTCAGCAAGGTGATGATCCATGAAAACTGAACCGATTCTGGACGTCCGTAATCTGGACGTTGTCTATAAGACGCTGACCGATCAGGTTGTGGCGGTAAAGGACGTCAGTTTTTACGTCGGAAGGAAAGAAGCGCTTGGCATTATCGGTGAGTCCGGCTGCGGGAAAAGTACGCTTTCCTACTCGATTCTCGGGTACCTGCCCTCCAATGGGAGCAGCTCGGGAGAGATCCTCTTCAAGGGAGAAAACCTGTTAACCAAATCCCCGAAGGAGATGGAGCAGTACCGGGGTAACCGGATAGCCATGGTGTATCAGAACCCGTACTCGAGTTTGAACCCGTCGCTCACCATCGGATACCAGCTCGAGGAAGTAACGATGTTCCACCGCGGGTTCAGCCGGAAAGAGGCGCGAGATCTCGCGGTTGAGACGCTTACCGATCTTCATATAGGGGACGCCGAAGGTACCGTAAAACGGTATCCCCACCAGATCAGCGGTGGAATGCAGCAACGGATCTGTATCGCCATGGCGCTGTTGTGCCGCCCGGACCTCATGATCCTCGATGAACCGACCACTGCCCTGGATGTCACCACCGAGGCGGTAATTCTCGATATTATCGCGGAACTCAAAGAGAAGTACGACATGTCGATGATCTACATCTCCCACGACATCGGTGTCGTAAACAAAGTCTCCGACCGCGTGGCGGTGATGTACCGCGGCGAGATTGTCGAGACCGGCGGCCAGAAAACCCTTTTTGAAACCCCGAAACACCCGTACACCCGGGCCCTGATCAACTGTATTCCGCGAGCCGGGGTGGTAAAGGAAGAGGTAACCCTCAATACGATTCCCGGGTATGTGACGCGGCGCAGCGCCGCGGAGACCGGCTGTCCCTTTGTGGCCCGGTGTGAAAAAAGCGCTCCCGGCTGCGAGGAACGGTACGGCATGGAAGAGGTGAGTCCGGGGCAGTTCAGTGCCTGTGACCGCGCGTACGCCACGGACGTGGCGGATCGGGAGCTGAAGGCGCCGGTAGGTGCCACCAGGGCGGCGGGAGAACCACTCCTTGAAATAGAGAAGTTGTACAAGTACTACGGTCCGGCGAAACGGCGCGTCCGCGCTCTCGACGGGGTGGACCTGCTGCTGCGACGAAACACCGTACTTGGCGTTGTCGGGGAGTCCGGGTGCGGCAAGAGTACCATGGGACACACCGTGAGCGGTCTGTTCCGGCCGACCGACGGCAAAATCATCTTTGACGGCACCGATATCTCGGTATCCTGGAGAAAGCGGAGCTCCCAGACGCTCCGGGAGATTCAGCTCATATTTCAGAATCCCGGCAGGAGCCTGAATCCTTCCTTTACCCTGGAACAGATTATCGGTCGGCCGATGAAGAAGCTCCTCGGTGTCCAGTCGAAAGCGGAGCGGCGAACGCGGATTATCGACATGCTCAACAAAGTGGACCTGGGCAAGGAGTACATAAGCCGGAAGCCGAAGCAGTTGAGCGGCGGTGAAAAGCAGCGTGCGGCCCTCGCCCGGGCGTTCTCGATCTCACCGGATCTGCTGGTCTGTGACGAGCCGACCTCCGCTCTCGACGCATCGGTGCAGGCGTCGGTGCTTAACCTGCTGGTGAATTTGCAGCGGGACTCCGGGGCTGCCTACATCTTTATTTC
Source organism: Spirochaeta sp. (assembly GCA_027859055.1). Classification (GTDB taxonomy): domain Bacteria; phylum Spirochaetota; class Spirochaetia; order DSM-27196; family Alkalispirochaetaceae; genus Alkalispirochaeta. The sequence goes on along the minus strand of JAQIBO010000107.1, from coordinate 22,161 downwards.
CCACGATCTCAACGTGATCAATTACCTCAGCGACAACATCATGGTGATGTATCTCGGTAAAATCTGCGAGTACGGAAGCAAGAGCGAAGTTGTCGGTACTCCCCGGCACCCCTATACGGAGGCGCTTCTCTCGGCGGTTCCGGATGTGGACCCCTCTTTGGAGAAGGAGGCGATTCGCCTTGAAGGGGCGCCACCGAATCCGACGGAAAAGGTCCAGGGCTGTCCCTTTGCCGGACGATGCCACCGCAAAGTCGGAGAGATCTGCGACACGGTCCCACCGCCGCGGGTTGAGTTTTCCGATACCCACTTTGCCTATTGCCATATCCCCGCGGAGGAGCTCAAGCGGAAGGTGGGGCCCCAGGGCGTGGGATAGACAGGCGCAATGTCACGGAGTCACGCGTTTATCCAATTAATCGGCTGGCTGTTGTTCCTCGCCTGCGCCGTACTGTTTCTCGTGTCCGCGGTTCGCGTCGGCGATCGACTTCTGGTCGCGGGAAGTCTTGTCTTCCTGATCGCGTGTCTCGTCTTTATTATTCCGCTCCTTCCCGCGCTCCGAACACAACGCGCCGATAAATGACTACCCGCGCACTACTCCTCGCGCGCAACGAGGGCGGCGTGGGAAAACCAGAAGTGCTGGACGCCAACGGCGGGACGCAGCCGTTCGCCTTCCCGGGGGCCCGACACCGCACGGCCGGCGGCGTTCCATCGGGAACCGCTCTCATCGACGATCCGATCGCCTCGGCGGCGCAGTTCAACCGAGTCTCCGCCGCGGGTGCTGGCGAAGAACGCATTTCCGCTTCCCACATCGGCGCCCTCGGCTATCGATGAACTGTCCAGGGCACTTGCGGTTCCCGCCTCCCAGAGGAAATAGAAACGCTCGCCGCCGAGGGTCCGTTCCACCACCAGCTCCTCCTCAAGGGCGGTATAGGTGACCGAGGTGGTCTCCGCGTTGTGCTCCAGTGAAACCACCCGGTCCAGGAGGGCCGGGGCGTCGGCGCTCGTCCCGGCGAGGCCTTCAGCGTTTCTCAGAAGGAACGGCTCACTGGAGCTGTCGTAGCCGCGGTAGGGGTTGCCGCCGTAGTTGCGGCTGAACCCGGTCTCTTTGGACAGGACCCGCGCCTCGGGCATACTTTCACGGACCTCGGAGAAGGGCAGCATCATGACCGGTACCGGTGTGAGGCGCGTCCCGGCGAAGAAACCGGCCACGGCGTCGCCGGAGGCCTGTTGCCACCACGATTCGGTTTCCCGGTCAAACATGATCAGGTTGGAAAAGCGCAGACGCCCGGTGGTATTGAAGCTGAGCACCGCCCCTTCGTGGCGGCGGGAAAAGGCTATGCCCGTGTTGCACAGCGGGCAGTAGGTAACGGTGACCGGCTTGCCGTCGATCACATCGTTCACGATCTCGTGCCACATAATCACCTGTAACGGATACACATGAATCGAGTCACCACCGGGGGACTCCCCGTCCCGCACCAGTGAGGATTCAAGGACGAGCACCGGTTCCCGGTCCGCGATCCACTCGGAGGCCTGATCCACCGTTTCAAACTGAGGCCGGTCTATCGCGGGAATGCCGCCCTTCGACGGACCACCGGAGATCACATCGGCGTAGGACACCGTGGCGCGCGAAAAATCGGTGGTGAATTCACCCGCCGCACGACCGGGAGGCGCCTGGTCCAAAAACGCCGCCGGCAGGTCTTTGGCAGGTACCGGAGGCTCCGACGGCAGTTCTCCAGTGTTCACGGTCACCGTCCGGGGTTCACTTTCCGCCGCGGGGGCCGGCTCCGATTGGACCTCTTCCTGCGTGCCACCGGCGCCGGCTCCATTCAGCACGAACACCATAATTCCAGCGGTAAACAAACCTCGTAGCACTCGTCGTCCTTGCATCGAACACCTCCCGGAGTTGTAGATACAAATATAAGCACATCAGTCAGGAATTATCCAGCCTGGAGACCACGTTGCAGGCGGTACCGTTTCCCGAAACTGTGATCTTCGATAGACGACGGGTCCTCGGTATCGGTACGTTGTGACGATGAACGGATCCATTGCGATTATCGGGGCGGGGATAAGCGGATTGACGGCGGCGCGGGAGCTCAAACGGAACGGCTGTGCGGTAACCGTCTTTGAGCGCGGACGAGGCCCCGGCGGGCGGGCCGCCCGCAGACGCGCCGACGAGTGGTCGTTTGACCACGGGGCGCAGTAGTTCACCGACCGGGACGAGCGGTTTCGATCTGAGGTTACGCGGTGGCTGGAAAACGGCACGGCGGCGCAGTGGGATCCGCGCATGGCGGTTGCAACCGACGGCCGGCTGGAGCAGAAAAGCTCCGGTACGGTGCGGTACGTCGGGAGCCCGGGAATGAACGCCCTTGCCCGGGACCTGGCGGTAGGTATACCGGTGCAGACCGGGTCCACCGTGACGGCCGTGGAACCCACATCCGCCGGGGGCGAGCGCCGGTGGACGGTGAGCGTCGCCGCCGTCGCCGCCGCCACCGCCGCCAACGCCGGCACCACTACTACCGATGAAGGACCGTTTGACGCGGTGATTCTCGCCGCCCCGCCGCCGCAGTGGTTACCGCTTGTGACGGAGATCACCTCCTTCCACGCGGCGGTGCAACCTGTCACGTTTCTTCCCACCTGGGCTGCGATGATTGCGCCGACCGATCCGCTCCCGATCGACGCCGACGGACTCTTCATTCACGACCCGGTGCTGAGCTGGGCCGCGCGGAACAGTTCCAAACCGGGACGGGAGACGCCTCCTGCGTGGGTGTTGCACTCCAACCCGGCGTGGGCTGCGGGCCGGGAAGAGATGGCGCCTGAGGAAGTTCTTCCGGAGATGATCGACGCGTTCCAGCGGGCAACCGGGGTCAAAATCGCCAACCCGGAATACGCGGTGGCGCACCGGTGGCGATACAGCAGGGCGGAGCCTGCGCTGGGAGTTGCGGCGTTCTGGGATGGAGAGCTCGGAATCGGTGCCTGCGGCGACTGGTGCGCCGGTTCACGAATTGAGGGGGCCTACCTCAGTGGTGTTGCTGTTGCCGAACGCGTTGCCGAACGTATTGCCGAAAGCTGAAACCGCGGAGAGATCAAATTCTTCCGTGATGGTCATCCCCAGGGCGTGGCCGGGCACCTGAAACGCCATCGCCCGGCAACCGACGTACGTTTCTACCGCGCTTGTACTCATTCCCCGGATCTGGTGGTACGGCACGATGATACGGGAATACCCGTAGTTGCCGCGTCGGTAGGTGACGATCTGCGGCTGCGAACGGTAGAGAACCAGATCGTGATCGGTAGCGATTACCATGCCGGACCGGAGCGCCGGTCGTCTCACAAGATCCACCGTCCGACTCCAGACCGATTCGGTCTGTCGATCCAGGGAGGCGAACGGCTGGTACGCCAGTAGCACCGGCGTGCCGATTGTCGTTTCTTTTCGATACAGATTTCGAAACAGTTGGTCCATCTGCTCAACCGGGTAGCGCGCGGACGGCAGCGGGCGGGGCGGAGCGTTCCCGGTGATCTTCCGACGCAGCAATTCCACCGTCTGTCGGATGATATCCTCGGAAACGGTGTTAAAGGGTGCCGTCACGACACCGTCCGCAAGGAGGACTGTCAGGTCTCCCTTGAGGAGCTCTTCGTCGATGATAAGCGCCACGATCTCACGGTACGTGAAACCCCGGCGTACCACCTCGTTCCCGCGACGTTCGAGGACGGTCATTTCGTCAGGCTGGAGGAGGATCAGGTAATCGTACAGGGCGTCACCGGGTCTGGCGTTGCGCCGTTCAACACGACGGGGAATCTTGAACGCAAACTCAGCGTCGGAAATCCGACAATGGGGAAGAAAGATGTCGGGGATATCTGGTTCTCCCTGGACTTGTAAGAGCCACGGTCCAAAGAGGTTGTACTCGCGGGCGAGCTTGTCCGATCTGTTCACGTTCTTCCCTTATACCGCTACTGCGTTGCGAGGTCAACGCCCGGCTGCGCCTTGGGTTGCTACCGGTCTGGTGTCAGCCAGGGACACAGGAGTCGCTGCAGAAGGTCGATCGTTGTCAGCACGCCCGCTGCAATCAAACCCAGGGCGACGATGCCGGCGAACATCCGCGGATAGTTGATCATGACCCAGTTGTTCATGATGAAATAGCCCATGCCGTAGCTGGTGGCGTAGTTCTCCGCCAGAAACAGAACGGCGATGCCGATGCCGACACTGATGCGTACGGCGCTGAACAGCTGCGGCAACGTACTGGGGAGGTACAAGCGTGCGATCCGCTCCCGGCGGCCCAGCCGGAGTGTGTCCGCGGCAAAGAGCAGTTCCCGCGGGATTCCGCGCACGCCGTCGCGGGCGGCAAGAACCAGTTGAAACACGATAACCGAGATGAGCAGAAGGATTTTCGAGAGGTCGCCGAGACCGAAGAGCACCATAAACACCGGCAGGAACGCGATCTTCGGGATTGGATAGAGCACGTACACCACCGGAGACACAAATCTGTCGATACGACGACTGACTCCCGCGGCGATCCCGATTGGAATTGCGATTGCCGTAGCGACGGTAATCCCCGCTACCAGCCGCAGGAGACTGGCGCCGGCGTGGAGCAGGAGTTCACCGCGAAGAAGCAAACCTACAAGCACCGTCGCCACGCGGGGTGGAGGCGGTATGAGAGCGGGGCCCAGCGTGAGCGACAACACCCACCACGCGGCAACAACCACGGCAAGCCCTCCGATACCCGAGAGAATACGATTACCCACGAGGCATCACCTCCCCCAGCTGCCGCCGCAGATCCACCGCCAACGCGTAGAACCGTTGGTGGGTACGAGCGTCCGGGTCGGGATACAGGGGGTTTTCCACGGTGGTGGCGATGTGGCCGCGGCCCATCACCGCAACGCGTTGCGCCAGAAAGAGCGCCTCCTCAATGTGGTGGGTCACCGAGAGGCAGGTGAACCGGTATTCCTGCTGGAGCGCCAGGAGGAGATCCTGAAGGGACTCCCGGGTAAACGCATCGAGGGCGGAGCTGGGCTCGTCCAGGAGCAGCACCTCCGGGTGCGACGCAAGTGTCCGGGCGATAGCCACCCGTTGCCGCTCTCCCCCGCTCAGGTTGCCGGGGTATGCCCGCCGGAGCGGATCGATATCCAGAGAATCCATAAGTCGCCGGACGTGATCGTCCCGCTGTCGGCCTACGGCGCGCAGTCCGAGATCGACGTTTTGCTCCACCGTAAGCCACGGAAACAGGGCATCCCGCTGCTGTACGAGTCCCACGCGAGCCCGTCCGTCGGTACCGAGATGAAACGATCCGCTGGTGGGGGGGATGAGTCCCGCAAGACAGTGCAACAGCGTTGTCTTTCCGCAGCCCGAGGGACCGATAATGGAACACGTTTCGCCGGTTCCAACGGTCAGGGTGACGTGGTCAATTCCGCCCCCGCCGGGATACGCGACGGAAAGGTCGTCGATCCGGACCATAGGCTTCCCGATCAATCCTCGACGTAACTGCGGTCAAGGAGTTCCGCAGCACTCACGGAAAGGTCGCCGTCGACGACCGTGCGCGTCCAATCGATGATGCGGGTGACCGAGGCGTTGTCGGGAAGGCGGGCGGGATGGTATTCCGGCAGGACGATATACTGGCGGAGTTCCTCCGACACGTTGGGAATGTTGGCGATAATCGCGTCCATTGCGACCGATACGTCGTCGGTAATGTCTGCCACAGCGCGGTTGTATGCGCGGTGGAACGCGGCGATTTCACGGGATTTCTCTGCTCTGGCCTCGCCGGTGAACACCATAACGTCGGGACTGAAGCCGTCCACCGGGTCAAAGAGCAGCTTCTTCAGGCCACGCATCTCTCCCACGGAAGCGACAGGTTCAGGAAAGAGGCCCATATCAAGCTGGTCCGCGACAACCGCCTCGAGACGCGCAGGTATAGAGTTGATAAACACTTTGTCCAGGGAGTAGTCATCGGCGAGCCACTGGTCAACGAGAAAGTTGGCGACGCTGACCTCCATCAGGCCGATACGCACTTCGTTGCGGTCCGTAGCACCGGGCTGAGCCATAACGGGAAACATTCCGTCGGTCAACATCGTGGCGCGAATATCGAAACCACCGGCTACGTTAACGGCAACGGCAACAAGGTCGGTCATCGCGCCGTCTATCTGCCCCGTCTGGAGTGCCGACTGTCGGTCCTGGGCGTTGGTAAACAGCTGAAACTCCACCTCCAGTCCCTCGTCGGCGAAATATCCGGCCTCCTCGGCGACAAACATCGGTGCCGTATCAACCGCCGGCATGAGGCCCACGGTGAGCGGAGCCAGGGGTGCGTCGGACGCGGCGGCGTCGGATACGGCGCTGCCGGAGGCCCCGTTCGTTTCGGTGCCGGAGCCGGCGCCTTGTTCCGGAGCGCACCCGACGAGTACCGCGATAGCCGCTATCATTAAAGCCACGGGAACGCGAACGAAGCCATTCGTTCCGGGGCGACGTACATCTATCATCAACACCTCTCCTGAGAACTAAAAATCAGCGGTACCATACCACGACGCCGGCGGACGGCACCATGGTGGGGCCGCGGTGCTCCCGGTCCCAGGGGTCAGGGCTGAAACCGCCCTGGCGATCCGGTGTGCCTCGTCCGTTTGGACGGTGGAACACTCCGGAGAACGGTAGTTCAATATGGTTTCTTCCGACGAGTCCATATCAATGCGTATTGCGGTCGCTATTCCGATAGTTGTGGACAGCTCGCTACGTGACCCGATACGTCTCCCACGCCTCTGTCGTCGGTGTGGTTGACGCGCCTGGCGCCTCGGGGCGGATAAACCGTCCGTCGAGAACGGTGGCGGGCTCCTGAAAGCAATGCGCAATCCAGGGGATGTACTCCAGCATCGTGTGGTGGGGCAGGGCACATGCCATGTGGAGATGGACCTGGCTCATATCCCCGGCGTGGGCTGCGACCGGCAGCCCGGCACCCTGCGCACAGGCGGCCGCGTCGAGGAAGCCGGTGACCCCACCGATTCGGGTGACGTCGGGCTGGACGAAATGGAGCGCACCTCTGCGGATGAACTGCGTAAGTGACTCGGGGTTGTAGATCTGCTCCCCGAGGGCGATCGGGAGCGACGAAGTTGCCGCGAGTTCGTGGTGGGACTCCACGTCGTCGTACCACAGCGGTTCTTCTATCCAGAACAGGGCCAGCGGTTCGGTCTCCCGGGCGAAGCGTTGCGCCGTGGGGAGATCCCATTTTCCGTTGGCATCGGTTGCAACGGTGATGGAATCCCCGACCGCTGCGCGCAACGCCTCGCACCGCGCCAGATCGGTTCCGAGGTGTTCCGCGCCCACCTTGATCTTGACCGCCGTAAACCCGTCGTCCATTGCACGTTTTACGTTGTCGACGAGCTGATCCTGCGGAAAACTGAGCCAGCCGATGTCGGTGTTGTACGCCGGTACCGACGGTCGGGCGGGTCCGCCGATGACGGCCCACAGCGGTTGGTCCAATCTCTTGGCGTACGCGTCCCAGAGCGCGACGTCCACGGCGCACAGCGCCAGCTGCAGCACGCCCGCTCGCCCGACCCACTGCAGCGGCGGGTTATGAAAGAGTGCGCGATAGTGGGCCCGGGGGTGGCCAAACGCCGCCCCCTCCAGAAGCGGTGCGTAGCACTGGTCTATTGCGGCGGCGATGAGCCGGTCGCCTGGCAGGTGCGCGTGGGTTCCGGTGAAGCCGAAGCCGACGGTGCCGTCTTGAAGCTCCGCGCGGGCGCCGACGACGCCCCAGTGGGTGATTGCGTGGGTGCTGTCCGCGATCTGCGAACCGGTGACAGGAACGTGCATGATAAACGAGGTGACGGCACGGATAGTCATGGGGTTATTATACACCCTGTTTCGGGGCGCCACTCAGCTGTCGAGAAATCCGATTATTCCAGCAGCGCTTCGAGGGGCTCTCTGACATCTGCGGCGCGCATCTCGTAGAGGCCGCGGTAGGGCTCATCCAGGGAGTTCTTCTTTTCGTCCATTCGGCGGAGAATCCGTTCCGGGTCGGCGTTGATCGTTCCGTCGGCTATCGCCTCGACGATTGCTCGGCGGTAGTTCTGGTCGACACGCAGTTCCACCAGGTCGTCCCGGTAGTGCCGGTCCGAGCGGTCCATATGGTCCGGGGGTGAGGGGAGGCCGAGCTCTTTTAAGGTTGCCTGATCCAGAAGAGCGGTTGTTTCGCTGATACCGACCCGTTGCTCACCGTCGTAGTTCATCCGTTGCAGGAGTTCTGCAGTCCGGGAGGTTCCGATGGGCGTCACGGCAGATGAAGAAAGATCCAGTTCCACCGCCTGCCACCCGCCCGGGCCGTCCCGGCTTTCGTGGGTGCTTTGAAACAGAATTGAAAGCTGGTTCCCATCTTCTTCGAAGTACGAGTTCTTGACGTTGCGCCCGTGGACGTCACCGGTGACGAGTTGTGCCACATTGGTCACCGATGAGGCGGCGCCGTCCGGGGGATCGGCAGGATCGGCGAAATCGGCGCGGAAGAGGTACACGTTGCGAAGGATATACCGGGCGCGGCCGCCGTCGGGAAACCGGGCGATCCCCCGGGGAGCCCGGTAGAGACCGTAATCAACCAGGAAGTAGACAGAATCATCCACCTGATAACCGCCGCTGACGGTTCGGTAGGTATGGAGTTCCCGGGAGTAGAGGGTGCCCATCGCGGGAAGGATGTTTGGCAGGCAAACCGATATCAGGAGCGCCAGAAGGGGTGCGCCGAGGGATACGAAAGAGGAACCAGACTGCGGTGCCGGCTGTCTTTTCATGACGGGTACACTGAAATCATACGGTAGACGGCGGGGAATTACGAATACTCGGTTATCCCCACCAACAGCCTGCTTGCGAGAAACGATAAAACCACTATGATGTCGCGGATGCATCAGTTTGACCTTACCCGTCCGCCAGATCACGTCCTCTTTGTCACCGAGGACCATTTCCTGTCGATTGCGATTGACTGGGCGCTTATCCTTGGAGAGCGGTGGTGGGAGGGGAGCGGACGGTCCGCCCGGGGCTTTGGCTCGGTATCCGCCGACCCGATCGACCTTGCGCACCCGACGCTGCGGCGCGCCACGGCGTCTTTGGGACCGACCACGCTGCGCCTTGGAGGCAGCGAATCAGACAGAATGGCGTTTGGTGATGGTGCCGTCCCGGGCGGCGGGAGCGGACCTCGTCCCTGTCCGTCGGTGCTCAGCCCGGAACGTTGGCGGGAGATCGCCGCTTTTGCCGGGGCGACGGGGGTCTCTCTTTTTGTCACGATTGGCGCCGGGAAATGTAACCGTGACCGCGGGGGACGCTGGAACTCTGAGAGTTTCGAACGCTTTGCTGCGGAGGTCGCCCAGGCGGGGGACCCTGTCACCGTATGGGAGCTGGGCAACGAGGTAAACGGGTTTCCCTTTATCTTCGGGCCGCGCACGCGGGTCACTGCGGCGCAGTACGCGGCGGACTATCACCGTTTCCGGGCGATCTCCCGGGAGTACACGCCGCACGCGCGGTGCGCGGGGCCGGCAGCGGCTGTGTGGCCCGTGCTTGGTGAACCGGGGCCGCTTATGTCGGCGGTCTCCCGCAGGCTGGGGTCGAATCTGGACATCCTGAGCTGGCACTACTATCCGTTTCAAAGTCGGCGCGGCCGCATCGCCACGCGCCGGTGGAAGAGCAGTATCCGTAGGCAGACGATTGCCCGCGGCTCGGCGCGCTACCGTGCCGCACGGGTGCGGCGGTACGCGCGGCGCTCCGGTGTTCCTGCGGTCTGGTTGAGTGAAACCGGTCACGCCCTGTTTGGCGGCGAGCCGGGGCGCTCCGACCGGTATATGGACGGCCTGTGGTGGCTGGATCACCTCGGGGCGATGGCCCAGGAGGGCACGGCGGGTGTGGTTCGCCAGGCGCTGGTTGGCGGTGACTACGGCCTACTTTCCACGGACGGGTTCGCGCCGCGCCCGGATTACTGGCTCTCAGTCCTGTGGAAGCGTACGATGGGTCCCGCCGTGTACCGCCTCACCTATTTTGATCCGCTCCTGCGGGTCTACTGCCACTCTCGCGCCGACGGACGTCCCGGCCGCGCCTGGGTGATTATCAACACCGATACTGCCGCAGAGGCGGCGATCCGCGTTCCGACAGGTGCCGACGGATGGATCATCACCGGTGACGCGGCGGATACAACCGCCCGGATCAACGGACGCGTTCTCGGCTCCGACGATCAGCCTGCCGGTGACACGATTCCCGCCGCCGCGCGCCTCCCGGAACAGATCGTCCTCCCCCCGCTGGCGATCGCGTTTGTGCTGACCGCGGGCTGAGGTCCCCACGGACTGAAAACCCCACCGACCAGACACAACTTTTTTCCCCTTGGTACGCAAAAAGGAGTAAATTGAAACGATCAGGAGGCTGTCAATGAAAACGAAACACGTCTTTGTTATCGGTCTGAATGAGTTCAATCGCGGGTTACTCGAGCGAACACCCCATGCGTCCGATTACACGTTTCACGGTGTTCTTGATCCGCCGGAGCTATACGAGACCTACGACTTTCCGATTGCAGATATGGTCCGTCGGAGCATCGAACAGATTAACGCGGTACGTGAGGAGACCGGCGGGGCGGTCGATGCTGTCTGTGGCTATATGGATTTCCCGGTGAGCACGATGCTGCCACTCATTTGCCGGGAGTTCGGCACTCGGACGCCGAGCCTTGAGGGGATGCTGAAATGCGAGCACAAGTACTGGAGCCGCGTCGAGCAAAAGCGGATCGTTCCCGACCACATACCGGATTTTACCACCTTCGATCCATTTGATGACGAAGCCCTGCCGAAAATCAATCTTCCCTATCCGTTCTGGATCAAGCCGATAAAGTCGTCCGGATCGTTCCTGGGGTTTCGTATTAACGACGAGGACGATTTCGTCGCCGCAATTCCGCAGATCCGCGCGCAGATCGGCCTGATAAGTGATCCGTTCGGGTGGGTTTTGGACCAGGTGGAGCTCCCGCCGGAGATCGCCGCCGTCAAGGCGCATCACTGCATAGCTGAGAGTATCATCGGTGGCAGACAGTGCACCCTGGAGGGCTACTCACTGGACGGGAGGGTGGAAGCCACCGGGATCGTGGATTCGATCCGCTATGAGAACGGCGTGAGTTTCTTCCGTTACGAGTACCCGTCGAGCTTGCCGTACAAAATTCAGGACCGCATGGTTCACATCACGGAAAAGCTCGTTCCCGCCCTCGGCTTCGACAACTCGGCTTTCAACATCGAATACTACTGGGACCGCGAGAAAGACCGCATTTGGCTCTTGGAAGTCAACACGCGGGTGAGCCAGTCTCATTCGGATATCTTTGAAAAGGTGGACGGCGCTTCGAACCAGGCAATTTCCGTCGACGTGGCGCTTGGACGTGACCCGGCGTTTCCGTACCAGCGGGGGCAATTCCCCCGGGCCGCCAAATTCTTCTGGCGCGTTTTTGAAGATGGAATTGTCCGTGCGGTTCCCACCCGGGAGGAGATCGACCGGGTCGAACGCGAGATTCCCGGCACGGTGGTGCGTCCGCAGGTCGCACCGGGTATGCGCCTGTCGGAGTTGCCCGAACAGGACAGTTACAGTTATGCGCTGTGTTATCTCTTCATCGGCGGGGAAGATCAAAAGGATCTCCTTGATAAATACCTGAAGTGTCAGGAACTCCTGACGTTCGAAGTCGAGGCGGTGGAGACGTGAACGTCAGACAGGAATTTCCGCGCCAGGTAAAAGAAGTCGAGCACGTGTACATTCCCGTGTCCGACGGCACGCGACTTGCGGCGCGCATGTGGTTGCCCGTTGATGCTGAAAGCGACCCCGTCCCGGCGATCCTGGAGTATATCCCCTACCGAAAGCGTGAACTTACCGCTGAGCGGGACGTTCGCCATCACCCCTATATCGCCGGATTCGGCTATGCCTCGGTACGGGTAGACCTGCGTGGAAGCGGCGAGTCCGATGGTGTTCTGACCGACGAGTACCTGCAGCAGGAGCTCGACGACGGGGTGGAGGTGATCAACTGGCTTGCAGCGCAGCCGTGGTGCTCGGGGTCGGTCGGCATGATCGGGATCTCCTGGGGCGGGTTCAACGGCCTGCAGATCGCCGCGCTCCGGCCGGAGCCGCTCCGGGCGATCGTCACGATCTGTTCCACCGATGACCGCTATTCCGACGACGTGCACTACATGGGCGGCTGCCTGCTTGGCGACAATCTCTCCTGGGCGTCGACGATGTTCGATCAGAACACCCACCCGCCGGACCCGGCGCTTGTCGGCGAGAAGTGGCGCGAGATGTGGATGGAGCGCCTTGCCGGGAGTGGGTTGTGGCTTGACACCTGGATGCGCCGCCAGCGCCGTGACGAGTACTGGAAGCATGGCTCGGTGTGCGAGGACTATGCCGCCATCACCTGCCCGGTCATGGCGGTCAGCGGGTGGGCCGACGGATACTCCAACGCGGTGTTCCGCCTCCTGGAGCACCTGTCGGTCCCCCGAAAGGGTCTTATCGGGCCGTGGAGCCATAAGTACCCCCACGAGGGTGTGCCCGGTCCGGCGATCGGGTTTCTGCAGGAGGTCCGCCGGTGGTGGGACCGATGGCTCAAAGGAATCGAGAACGGTATCGATACGGAACCGATGTTTCGCGTCTGGATGCAGGACAGCGTCCCGCCGACCACGAGCTACCGCCGGCGGCCCGGGCGCTGGGTTGCCGAAGAGAGCTGGCCGTCTGCCCACATAGAACCATGTACCCTTCGTCTTGACCAGGCCCGACTTGTGCCCGTCGGCGAAGAGGTGGTGGAGCAGGGCTTTACCGTTCAGTCGCCGTTGTCGGTTGGACTTTTCGCCGGCAAGTGGTGCAGCTATCAGGCACCACCCGATCTGCCGCACGATCAACGCCAGGAGGATGGCGGCGCACTCATATTTGAGACGACCGTCCTTGAGGAGGACCTTGAAATATTCGGATTGCCCCAGGTGACCCTTGAGCTGAGCTCTACGGAGCCGGTGGCGATGGTGGCGCTGCGCCTTTCCGACGTTGCCCCCGACGACAAGGCTACCCGCGTGACCTACGGCCTGCTGAATCTTACGCATCGTGAAAGCCACGAACATCCGGAGCCGCTGGAGCCCGGCACGCGCTATCAGGTTACCGTGCAACTGAACGGAGTCGCTCAGCGCTTCCCGGCGGGGCACAGGCTGCGACTTTCACTTTCGACGAGCTACTGGCCGCTGGCGTGGCCGTCGCCAAAACCGGCCCGTCTCACCATCTTCACGGGAGCGAGTACCCTTGAGCTTCCCGTGCGGGCGGCGCGTGAGAGTGACGCCAGGCTCCGGCCCTTTGAAGAACCGGAGGGCGCCGAACCGCTGTCGCTGACGCTTCTGCGACCCGGCAACGAGTCCTGGCAGGTTGTTCGCGATCTTGCCGCCGACCGCTCGAAGCTTGAAGTGATTCTCGACACCGGTACGATGCGCTACGACGAGATCGACCTGGAGACCAGCTCGCGGACGGTGGAGACGTACACATATGCAACCGATGAGTATAACTCCCTCGAGGGGGAGACGCGCTGGGAGCGACGGTATCGGCGCGGTGACTGGGATGTGCGCACCGTGACCCGGACGCTGCTCACCTCCGACGAGACGACGTTCAGAATCCGGGCCGATCTTGACGCCTACGAGGGTCCGAGTCGCGTGTTCAGTCGGAGTTGGGACGCTGAGGTTCCCCGGGATCTGGTGTGACTCCACGTTCAAACCGGTGGAGCAGGTACTTGAAGAGAACCATGCTGCTGACCCACGCGAGTTCGGAGGTAACCAGGAAGATGCTTACCTCCGCGGAGAAGTAAAGGTAGGCGAGGACGATCACGATGGCGGTGTTGTTCACCCCCGAGGCGAGGGCAAAGGAAACCCGATCGCGCCACGGGGAGCGCGGAAACAGCCACCATCCGAATACGTAGTACCCGAGAAACAACACGATTGCAACCAGAAAAAATACGAACGCCTCAGCGGCGTGGGCCAGAATGAACTCTTTCTGTCCGGCGATAACGAGCATGACCAGGGTCGCGATCGTCGGCACGACGATGAGGGAATCGTTGGCGCGTAGAAACGTGGTTACCCGTGTCCGCCGAAACGGAAGGTGCAGGGTAACCGGTACAAACACGCTGATCACGAGGGTCCGAAAGATCGCGAAGATGTTGACGTCAACCTGTCGCGCGACAAACAGCTGCAGCACCAGGGGGATCAAAAACGGAGCGAGTACTGAACTCATTACGACGATAACGATTGTGAGGGACACGTTGCCCCGGTAGATCCCCGCTACCCCCGGGGATGCAACCCCGGCCGGGGCCAGGGTGAGAAGGAGGATTCCCGTTGCCAACGGGGGGTACACCAGCCCGGCAACGACCCACAGCCCCGCCGAGAGGAGAGGATAGCGAAGCAGATAGAAAAGTAGCGGTTGCCACGGGGTGATGCTCCTGATTTCGCCAACGGTAATGCGAAACGCCGAGACAAACATGAGAAGCCCCAGAAAGAACACCATTATCGGCGGTGGGACCATATCCAGCCCCGGCACGACGAATCCGAAAAGTACCGAGGCGAGCAGGGCAATAACAAAATGAGTTCGCAGCGCATGTGAAAGGCGTTCGATGAGCGTGGCAACCTGTGGGTGCATCGCTCCATGCTACCGAAACACGCGTACCTCGACTACCGGCGGGGCGGGAGTCCCGGGCTGTCCGGAGAGGATAGAATCGCGCGCAAGCGCCTGTCTTCCGTTCCGTCACCGAGGTCGACTATCTCGTTGAGGATCCACGCCGTCCCTGCGTGCTCGACGCGCTGAACACACTCTTCATCACCTGGAAGACGCGATCCGTCTTCGTCACGCGCCGTGAAGTGCGGCGCCGCGTGAAAAACCGCCACTATCGGCGAGGGATCCACGCCGGCGCGCAACGCGAGTTCGATCGAGCCGACGATCCGGTCGTCCCGGCGGAGCTTTCGATGGAGATCGCGCCCGACGCGATATACCGTATCCCCAAGGGCGCGGTTACTGAATCTCCGGAGTAGATCGTCGACGTGTTCCCGGAGTGAACCCGAGGTGAACACCGCCGGATAACGGCGCGCAAGCGCTTCGGCGGAACGCTCCATCGCCGCAGCAACAGCCTGGCGGGTGGGGGTGTCCGTGAGGAGTTCCCAGATGTACGTCGCGTTTCGATTGCGCAGGTGTCCAAGATACGCCGTCGCCGCGTGGCCCATGTTGTGGATGTAGAGCTTCCGCTCCACCCAGGGGGCAATCGGCGACACCGGCTTGAGATCGCCGACATCAGGAATCGCATTGAGAAACCCCGCCGCGTCGACGATCAGCGTGTTGTACGGCTCCGCCCAGCACAGGAGCGGGTCGCGCCGGCGCACTTCCGCAGGCATGATCGGGACCATCTTGCCGATGCTCGTTTCCACCAGTCCGATCTGCCGGTCAATCGTATCCCGGGAAACGCCGGCGCGTTGGAGATGCTGCCGGGCGAGTCCTGCGGCACCGTGGATATTTTCCGCCATGATGAGGTCCAGGGGTTCAGACCGATCGGAAAGTGTTGTGGCGATCGTGGTGATGACGTGCCCGAACGCCCCACCGCCCACGGCGGTCGCCGCAACGCTGGTGCCGGCCAGTTCCTTTGCAACCGCGAGGGAATCGGTGGCGAGGACTCCGCGTACCGGTTTCACGGTTGTCCGGCGTTCGCCGTGGTCATCACTTTTCTCCACTATCTCGTACGATCCGCGGCGGTTTAACGCGTCGATGACCCGCTGGTCAACGTCAATAAACACCACCTCATAGCCGCTTGCGGAGAAAACGCGCCCGATGAAGGAGCGTCCGATGTTGCCGGCACCGAAAATGCAGATTTTATTCATATCGAATAATCACCGGTGTACGGGGAGCGCCGGGGGTAGATCGACACGGTCGGCAACCTGGCGGCGGTAGGAATCCCAGAGGCGGGAGACTGCCGCGCGCTTTTCCCCCGGGGCTGACTCGTGGTAGAGACCGCCAAGGTACGTTGCGGCGAACCCACCCGAAACAACGCCACACGCCGCCGCCGCAGTGAGATCGAGTGGTGTGTCCCCGCGGGCGATGCGCGAGGCGATCGCGGCGAGCATACCGCCAACAAAATTGTCGCCACATCCGGTCGTGTCGTGGGGATGCTCCGTGGACCGCAACTGTGCGCTTACCGCGTCCGATATCGGAAGGCGCTCCACCGCCGGCGTGGTGAAGCGCGGCGTCCGGCTTTTGAGGATGACATCTTCCGGGCCTCGGGTCACCACCGCAGCGCCCACGCCACGGGAGACAAACCACTCCGCCGCACGGTCCGGATCGCTCTCGCCGGAAATGCGTAACGCCTCTTCCTGGTCGGTCACGACGAGATCAACGGTGGTGTAATCATCGACAAGGGGCCAACGGCGCTCCGGAGCGCGTTTGTGGTTGCGGAAGTCATAGACAGTGGTCACTACAACGAAGGCGCCGGTCTCCTTTGCGCGCCTGGTCAGTCTGGACAACGCGTCGTGTAACGGCGGTACCAGCGCGGTGCCACCGAAAAAGGCGATATCGCCGTTGAAGAACGACTCGTTCGGTTCCGCGGTCCGGGGATCTCCCGCCACGCCGATGCGGTTGACGAACGACCGCTCTCCACGACCGTCGTCAGAGGTTGGATCTGAAAGGACGTCGGTCGAGGGGGTCGGACCGGCGACGCGGCGATACGCGGTGAGATCGATCGGGACGTTGTCCAGGAGGCGTTCTATACGATCCGCTGCGTTGTCGTCGCCGCGAAGCCCGTAATACGCGGTCTCGACGGAGTTCCCAACGAGGAGCTGTGCGGCGTGGACCAGAGGTATGATCGCCGGCCCCCCGAGATTACACGAGTCAGGAGCCGATTTGCCGGTTATGGCATACAGGACATCCTCGTACGGCGAATCGGTAAACTCAGCGAGATCCTCAGCAAACACCAAACCGCCGGGGATAATTCCGCCATCGCCGTCGCGGCGACTTTGAACGGCGGTGAACGGGTCACCGTCGAAATCGACGTCACTATAGAGGTTGTCGATAAGGGAGCAACCGGCACCGTTCAACCTCATCGTTTGCTTACTCCGATGTAGCGCTGGTAGTCTTTCACGAGAAGCCGATACGGTTCCTCATCTTCCTCTATCTCGGGAAATCGCCCAAGTGGTTCGAAAAACCGGTTATCTCGGTCATCGTCGTTGACGGTGCTTACCTCGCCGACGAGCACCGTGCCCTTTCCGGCGGCGCCGTAAAATCTGTGATAAAGGCGCGGCGTAAGAGTGACGCTTTCCCCGGGTCCAAGGCGGACCGACTCTCCGGCCTCCACGGTGCGTCGTACCCCGTCAACCGATACGGTGACTGTGTCGGTAGTCGTGCGTTCGTTTTCATCCGAGAAATACATCTCGACCACAAGGTTTCCGCCGCCGCGGACGATGATGTCCTCGGTTTTGCGCCAATGGAAGTGGAGTGGTGTTATCTGGCCTTCCTTCACGACCATGATCTTTTCGGCGTACGTTCGCGCCGGATCGTCGGGTGAGCCGTTGCGCATCGTGAAAAGGAGCAGTCCTCGGGCGGAAAAATCACCGCCGCCGAAATCGGTCAAATCCCATCCAAGACCGTGATCGACGATCTCGTCCATTTTTGATCGTTCGACGCGTCGCCAGTCGGTCGGGTTCCAATACCCCCACGGCGGAAGGACAAAGCGATGCTCCCGGAAAAACGTTTCCGCTTCTTTGATGTACCCGTTAATCTCGCTCCGTTTCATATTCCATCCTCCTTATCTGATGCCCATTCAGCAGAGAGCACTTCACGTTCCCCGGTGGTGATGCCATCGGCTATCATCGTGCAGATGCGGCGCGCCGCTCGTTGGCCAAGCTCTTCATGGGGTTGACGTATTTGTATCATCCCGGTTTCCGCCCAGTGCGGGTCTTCACCGAACTTCGCAAGTTTCGTGCGTTTCTCGCCAAGGGCGTCGAGTATCCGCCACATACGGTACGACAATCCGTTGGAAGAAACGAGGAACCCGTCCGGCATCGCTCCATCGGCGGATAGCCGCGCCAAACGTGAATGAAGATCCCCGGCGGCGGGGTTTCGCTCGGTTAAAAGGATCGTCTCTCCGTCGAGTTCCGCGGTTTCCAACGCGGTTTGATACCCGCGATACCGTTCAGCCAACGACGTTATTTCGAGGTCGAATCCGACATAACCCACCGAGCCGCATCCGCCGGCAATCAACGCTTCGACCCCGCGTCTCGCGGCGGTGAAATCGTCCGCGACAACCGCCGCATCCAGCACCCCCGGTACGTAGCGATCGATCGCCACGGCAGGCACGTCTCGTTCCACGATCTCAGCAAGATGGTCGAACACATGCGCTTCGCCACGAAACGGCGCATAGGGAACGATGAGGAGGCCGTCCACCTCGTGATCCAACAAGTTGCGCACGTTCTTTGCTTCCGTTTCACCATTGAAGTAACTCGTCGAGATCATGAGACGGTAATCCGCCGGATGAAGCTCCGTTTCGATTCCCTTGAGAACACGATTCATAAACGTTTCCTGGACGTCCGGAAACACCACGCCTACCGTCCGCGTTCGTTGTGATCGAAGCGCCTGCGCCACGGAACTGGGGCGGTAATGGCGCTCTGCTGCCAAACGGTGTATTCGGTCTTGCGTTTTGGCGGAAATCCTCATGCGATTCCCTTCGCCACGCAATACAACCGATACCGTGGCCGGAGATACGCCGAGTTCTTGAGAGAGCGACCGAAGAGTCACGCGCGGCTGTGGTTTTTTACCCGTAATCCCGTTCATTGCTTCTTTGCTAAAACCTTTTAGCAATGGTACGATACGTGGTATGGAACACGCAAGCGTTGATGTCTACGGACAACCCTCCTGGAAGCTGGAAAACGGTTCGACCGAGCTTTTCGTCACGCATACCGGGGGGCACATCGCTCCGGTTACGTATTTCGCCGATTCGTCGGAACCGGTGCGGCCGTATTACATCTCGCCGTGGGCGGAAGAGGACCCCCCCGAAGCTCCCGAGCCGCCCGTTCTCGGTCCCCTTCGCGGGGACTTCTTTTGTATGCCGTTTGGCGCGGATAACCGATACGCGGGAGAAAACCACACCGTACATGGCGAGACCGCCTCTTCGGCGTGGCGTCACGAATCCACGGAAAAAGAGGGAGCGGTGACGACGTTGACGGCAACGCTGGAGACAACCGTTCGGCCGGCACGCGTCGTAAAAGCGGTTTCCATCGTCGAAGGGCACAACGCGGTCTACCAAAGTCACGTGATCTCCGGTTTTGCCGGGCCGACAACCCTTGGACACCACGCGACCCTCGCCGCGGATACACCGCTGGCACTCAATACAGCGCCGTTACGAATGGGGATAACCGACGCCGACGGCGCAGCGCACTACGCCGATGGTGAGTACTACGCCCTCCCTCGAGAAACGTCGTTTACCGATCTGGCACGAGTACCAACGGTGTGGAGGGACGCGCCCACTACCGACGCGTCGGTGTTTCCCGCCCGACGGGGATTTGTCGATATCGTACAGGTGGTTCCCGATTACGGTGGCGGGATCGGTTGGTTTACGGCGACAGCAATGGAGGCCGGATGGTTGTGGTTTTCCTTGAAAGATCCAGTGCTTCAGCCCACTACCGTCTTATGGATGGAAAACGGCGGGCGCCATGGGGCGCCGTGGAACGGACGCAACCGGTGTATAGGGATCGAAGACGTGTGCGGGTACGCCGCGACGGGGCTCGCGCCCTCGCTGAAACGCAACCCTCTTACCGACGCCGACGTCCCCACGACGGTCACCCTCGACGAATCGCGGCCGACGACGGTGAACTACATCCACGGCGTCTGCCGGATACCCAAAGGATTCGATCGGGTGACGTCAGTCGAAATCTCCGATGACGGAGTGACGTTCGCCGCGTCGTCCGGAGCGACCGCCACCGCACCGGTGGACACGACGTTTATCCGCACCGGGCGTATCGCCGCGAGGAATTCTCTGAAAAAATAAACCCGGAAAATATAGACATGGTAATTAAACCCGGGTAATATACCCGGCATGAGTAACAAAACGACGTATACTGTATTTGCGGGCCCGCGGCGAGTAGCCGCCGGCGACCTGTCCCACGTGCTCTCCGCAGCGCACGCGGAATTTCGCGCCCGGAATCACCAGGACGAGGCGATTCTCTTCGTCCGCGACGACACGGGGCGTCAGGTGGAGTTTGACCTGAATGAGGATCTTAACGAGTTACTGCGGCGGGCGGTTCCGGGTGAACCATCGGGTCACGCGTCGGCCCAGCCGAAAAAGGGGCCCGGGCGACCGCGGATGGGGGTGCAGTGCGGCGAGGTGTGCCTTCTGCCGCGTCACTGGGAGTGGCTGGAACGCCGGCCCAAGCGCGCCTCGGCGACGCTGCGCCTCCTTGTGGAACAGGCGATAAAAAACATGTCTCCGGAAGAGCGCATCCAGGAACGGATCGACGCCGTACACAGCGTCATGTGGGTGCTTGCCGGCGACCGTGTGGGCTTTGAAGAGGCCTCCCGGGCGTTGTACGCGCAGAAGTGGGAGGTCTTCAACCTGCTGATCGCCGCGTGGCCGGAGGATATTGTTGATCATCTGCGGAGTATGCTTGGTGAGGTGACGGGAGAGTGACGAGGTTTGGTAAACGCCGTACCACCAAATTTTGTGCTATACTGTAGTCGTTGGAGAAATCCAAACATCCCCGATTACAGGAGAAACGGTTATGAAACGGTTCGAAATTCGTTCTCTCGCGGCGCTTCTTGCCCTCATGAGCCTGGTTTTTGTCCTGACCGCGTGTGGTGGCGGCGAAGCACTTGCCGGTACGTATCTGTGCGAAGAGCACTGGAACGATGGGTTTGTCGGTGAGATAAGTCTTGAGTTTCGAAGTGACGGGACATTTTCAATGTTGCCGATCGGCGGTAGTGGTACCTACGAGGTTGGCAGCAACGTTGTCACCCTCACCAGCGAACACGTTTTCCCCGACGGTTTCGATCTCCAAATGGAGGGCGATTCCCTCCGGGCCCCCTCGGATCTGGGGGACATCGTGTACGTAAAACAATAGACCTGGATTACTGCCGGACGCGCACTTCTGAAGTTCGTTCCACAGGCCTCGTTGTGTTCCGCAGCTCTTGCACGTTCAGCATAAAGGTAGTATGTTACCTGAATAGATAACACATTACCTTTTACGGGAGCACGTTGTGGGAATTCGAACGATCTTGACCGTCGCCGGACTGGTTCTGGCGGTGATCGTTGTGGCAGTGGGTACGATGGCGATAGTTGGCAATCGTCGGTGGCAGGCGCAGACAGAGGAACTCCACCACCGCCTGGAGCGGGAGCTTCGCAGTCGCGGCGACGATGGGTACGATCCGGCCGCGCTGGTCTCTCTTCCGGCGCCGGTGCGGCGCTATCTCGCGGCGGTTCTCACGCCGGGGCAACCGCGTATCGCCGCGGTACGGATTGAGCATTCGGGCATGTTCAATATGGGCGAATCCGATGAGCAATGGCGGCCGTTTCGGTCGACTCAGCGTGTCGTCGCTGACCGACCGGGGTTTGTCTGGAACGCCCGCATCCGCATGGCCCCGGGGATCACCGCGCGTGTACACGACGCGTACGTCGCCGGCACCGGCATCCTTCATGCCGCGCTTTTTGGTCTGATCACCGTTGCCGATGCTCCGGACACCCCGGAACTGGCGCGTGGGGAGCTGATGCGGTTTCTTGCCGAGGCGGCGTGGTACCCCACGGTACTGCTTCCCGGCAACGGCGACACGTGGCGCGCGGTGGACGATCATTCCGCTGACGCAACGCTCACCGACGGCGAGACAACGGTGACGCTGCGGTTTTTTTTCGGCTCCGACGACCTGATTGAAGGGGTCTACGCGGAATCCCGGGGACGCACCGTTGGCGAGGCAACGGAACCGACGCCGTGGGAGGGAAAGTTCACCAACTACCGGGAACGGGACGATATGCTCGTGCCGATTGACGGCGACGTCGGTTGGGTGTTACCGGAGGGACGTCGCTCGTACTGGCGCGGCCACATAGAACAGGTGACCTATGAGTACCGTTGACCTGGGGCGCGTAATGCGGCGGGTTACCGTACTTGCCCGGTACTGGGAGGGGATCCTGGACGCGGAACTACGTGACACCGGGATAACGTCTAAGC
>JAQIBO010000092.1 GCA_027859055.1 Spirochaeta sp. | reverse complement strand
GTGGTATCCGCACTGCGGGGGACCCGGTACGGCGACGGAGATCATCCGTGGCCGCAGGGCACCGCGGTGTACCACGACGACTACGGCTCGGGCGTTGTTCGCAAGGCGTGGTATTCCGGCAGCGAGGCGGTTGTGCTGGTCCAGTTTGAGACCGGTGCCACGGCGCAGCTTCTGCCGGCGTACACGCCGTTGGAGCGGATCGCCGCCGGCGACGGGTTTGCCGGTCCCGGCATGGAGGATGCATGGTGAACGCCGACGCCGGCGACGCTGTCCCCGTCGCAGGGCGCGTCTACCGTCTGCCCGCCGGGAAGATCGTCCGGCGCGCCCGGGAGTGGTATCTCTACGACCAGGATGGAACGCGCTACCTCGATTTCTGGCAGGCGGATGGGGCCGCATTTCTCGGGCATCGCCCCGACGGGTACGCACGCCTGGCAAAGGCGGAGATCGATCGGGGCCTGTGGACCGCAGTGCCCACGCCGTGGCCCGGGCGCCTGGAACGTGCCCTGGCCGAACTGTCGGTGGTGGTGCGGCCCCAGGCACCTCCGCGACTGGAACCGGTCAACGGCCGGCCCGCGGCCACTCACCCGGGCGTGACGCGCTGGCTGCCGACGGGTACCGAGCCGGATGCCGGTGTGTGGCAGCTCGTGCTGCCGGCGCCGGGCGTGGAGCTGCCCTGTGGGGGTGCGTATACCGAACTCTCCGCGGTCCACGCGGCGCTTCTGACGCGGGCGGCCCACAATCTGCTGACGTATCTTTCCTCGGCGGCGGCGGTGGATCGCCGGGTTCGTGTCGCGATGGAAAGCGCATGCCCGCCGGGATATACTCGGCGGGGAGCGTGGTTTGTTCCTGACGCACCGGAGGTCGCAAACGGTGGCAACGCCGGCAGCGCCGGCAGCGCCGGAGATTCTGCGGTGCAGCTCCAGCGGTGGCGGGACATCGCCGACCGCGCACTCGCCGCACGGATCGTCCTGCCGCCGGATCCGTGGACGCCGATACCGGTGCCCGGCGAGATGCAGCGGACCGATCAAAAACAGTGGGAGAACGTGTGTAATGAGTGGCCCCAATGAGATGAGTATCCTCGTCACCGATCTCGCTCTGTCCGGCATCGTGGCGTTTACCGCGATCATGCTGTGGTCCCTCACGCGGGAACCGGCGTGGATGCTGGTCATCATCGGGCTTATCGTCCGATTCGGCGATGTGGCCTTCCAAACTTTGCACCGCTTTGGTATTATCTCCGTCATCGAACTGCGTGTGGGTGATATTCCGCTGTTCTGGATGCTCATGCGAGCGATTCCGTTGCTCTTCATCGTCGCTGGTATAGTGACGATGATTCGGAGTCTGCGGATTTGAATCATAACTGATCGTGTCTTGGAGGATGTAAATCATGGGAGCTTTGATAGTTGGTTTCGTATTTGTTCTGTTTGCCGTGTACGCCGTGTTGCCCGCGTCGCTTCCGTTCGCGTTGTTGAACTGGTGGGAACAGGTGAAAGTGGTGCTTGCCGGCGGGATTCCCCTGTTGGCGGTGTTCATCGGGCTGATCGCAATCATGATCGGTATCGCCGATATCAAGGACAAGATCGAAGCGAAGAAAGAAGAGGAAGAAGAGGCGCGTGCGGCGGCGGAAGCTGAAGCGAATCCGGAAGAGAAGAAAGAGGATTGAGCTCGATCTTGACATTTGTCCGGTGCTGTGACAAGGTAGCCGTCCATTACGCACGTTGAGTAAGACTATGAAAACGATATTCGTCAAAGCAAAAGAAATTGATCGCAAGTGGTACGTCATCGACGCCGCCGGACAACGTCTCGGTCGCGTCGCAACGGAAGCTGCAAATATCCTGCGCGGGAAAAACAAGCCGGAGTTCGCCCCGCATCAGGAAGTGGGTGACTATGTCATCATCATCAACGCCGAGCAGGTTGAAGTTACCGGACGAAAAGCAACCCAGAAGATGTACTACCGCCACAGCGGGTACCTCGGTTCGCTTCGGGCAGACTCCTTTGAGAAGATGATCGGTCGCAAACCGGTCTTTCCGATGGAGCACGCGGTCCGCGGGATGCTTCCCAAGAATCGCCTGGGGCGCAAGTTGTTTACCAATCTGAAAGTGTACGCCGGTGGTGACCATCCCCATGCGGCACAAAAACCGGAAGCGGTTACGCTTCCGGCGGTGAAGGAGGCCTGACACGATGGAGCAGTTTCTTGGAACGGGGCGTCGCAAGACGTCGGTCGCGCGGGTATACCTTCGACCGGGTAAGGGAAAGAGTACGGTTAACGGAAGAGAAATCTCTGACTTCTTTCACCGGCAAGTAAATCGGATTATCGTCAAACAGCCGCTGGCACTTCTTGAAAAGACCGGCGACTTTGACGTGCTGGTGACCGTCCATGGTGGCGGAGAAAGCGGCCAGGCCGGGGCGATTCGCCATGGCGTGGCTCGGGCACTGGTACAATTCGATGAAAGCCTGATAAAGACGCTGCGGGCGCAGGGGTTTCTCACCCGCGATCCGCGGATGGTGGAACGGAAGAAATACGGTCAGCGTGGTGCGCGCCGCAAGTTCCAGTTCTCCAAGCGTTAAAGATACCTCGCCGGAACATCCGGTTACGGTCCACTCGATTCGCCCGCATGCACAGGTTGCTGCGGGCGTTTCTGTTTTTGTGTGGCTGGACCCGTTGCGCGGCACCGGTCAGTACGTTCGCAACGCGGAACGACCGCGGATGGAACGCGTCCGCGGCGTGCGGTTTGATATCTCCCGGGAGGTGCTGACGCGCAACGCCGGCGAGCTCGCGCCGGATGACGTTACCACCTTCGGCTTCCTGCAACATCTGGTCCACGCCAGCGAATCCCTGTTTGTCACCCCCGTGGTGGTAGAGTTGCTGGCCCGGCGCGACCACTCCCGGTCGGAGCTGGTGCGGAAGCTGCGGCGTAAAGGTTTTTCACCGGCGGCGTGTGATCAGGCGGTGCACTACGCCGAGGAGCGCGGGTACCAGAGTGACCGCCGTTTTGCCGAGTCCTGGATCCGCGGAATGATGCGCGGTGGCGGACGCAGTCGGACCTATCTCCGCGCGGGACTTGCTGATCGCGGCGTCGCGCAGGAGGTGGCAACCGAAGCGCTTGACGAATACGAGCGGGACAACCCGGCGTGCTTCAACCGGGCACTTCAGGCCCAGGCGGAGCGCGTCCTGCGTCAGGTGGCATCGGTTGCGGAAACACCGGACTATCACGCGTTGACACGCCACCAACAGAGAACTGTCGTCT
>JAQIBO010000079.1 GCA_027859055.1 Spirochaeta sp. | reverse complement strand
CTCGCCCGCGTCTACGAAGAGGCTGACAGGGACGGTGACGGCACGCTCAGTTTCACGGAAATCCAGGCGTTCCAGAGGTGGGTGTTCCGGGAGTTTCGCTACCAGACAAACCATACCGCCCTCTCACCGGACCGGTTCGGCGCCCTCGGGGGAGGAGACTGTGAAGACTACTCCCTGTACACCTGCGGGCTCCTGGCCTACTGGGGATATGAATGCTACGTCGGCGTCTTTGCTTCCCCGGATGATCCCGACGCGCAGTTGTCCCACGCGGTTGCGCTGCTGGCCGTACCCGGGCCGGTCAAAATAATGGAGCTCGTCACAACCGATGACAATCCCCAGTTCCCCGCAGCGGCCCGCAACCGCACCTTCGTCCCGATTGACTACGACGTGGTCGGCGGGTTCACCAACGCGACGCCCAATCCGCGCGTCCTGTACGGAATTTATGAGGCAACAAAGATCTATGGAACATGGATGTAAACGTCCCGTCCGCGCGCGACGCGCGCCCCTCGCCGTAATCGTGACTCTGGCAGCGCTGACGCTGTTGATCGCTCCCGGCACGCTCCCGGCGCAGAGTGAGACGGACACCGGCACCTCCACTGGTACTGGCACCGGCCCAGTCAGCGGTCAACCGGCCCGCACCATCTCAATCGTGGTGCAGGACCTGCAGCCCACCGGCGGCGTCGGTGAGGATGACGTCGACACCCTCAACGAGTACCTCCGCGGACAGATCAGCGGACTGCCCAACTACCAGGTGATCGAACAGGCGCGCATTCGCGAACTGATGGAGGTCAACGAGCGCCAGCAACTCTCCGGATTGTACGCGGTTGGCGACGACCCGGAACAGCTTCGTCTCGTCGGGGCGGACCAGGTGGTCCTCGGCAGCGTCGGAAAGCTCTTCACCCGCGTGGTGGTCAGCGTCCGCCTGGTGGAACTGGTCACCGGGGAGATCGTCTTTTCCTACACCTCCCACGCCGCGGAGGAGAACATCCACCTGCGCCTCGACGAGATCGTTCAGCGCATTCGCGAGTACGGACTTCTGCGCTACCAGACGATTCGCGTCGCCGATATCCAGGAACTCGCCGACCGGCGTCGTTACGCCGAGGCGCAGGAGCGGCTGGAGGCGTACCTTCGCCAGCAGCGCCGCATCGGTGCGGCGGTGGATAGCTCCGCGGAGTTCCTGGAACTGCAGCAGACGATCAACGCCAACCTGTACGAGGACTACCTCAAGCAGGCGCGCCGGGCACGGCGGCGGGATGACTTTGTGGACGCCCGGCGCGCCATCACCCGGGCGATTGCGTTGCAGCCGGCGGCGGAGGCGATGGAGGAGCGCGACCGGATTCGCTTGGCCCAGGAGGAGTACCAGCGGGAGGTGGAACGGCAGGAGCGCCTGATAGAGCTGCGTGCGGAGGAACAGGATCGCCGCGCCGACGCCGGGGTATATCTGAGCCCGTGGGACGCGGTTGAGGTCTACTTCGCCACCATCTCCACCCGGCCGCACCGCCTATCCCTGTACCGCTCCCAGCCGGTCGCCGGGGATCTGGCGCCGCCGGACACGGTGGAGAGCTGGGGCATCAGCTACTCCAAGGCGTTTGTGTTTGGTCCACGGGCGGGGCAGGGATGTTCCCCCGGTGACGACGCGGCAGCGTTCACCCCGCGGGTCTTCGAGGCGTTCGGCAACGGACGGGCAGGGCTCACCCTCAACTACCGGGAAGGTGAGACCGCCAACATGCTCTCCATCCATCCGGTGCTCTCCCCGTACACCGGACTGACCGTCCACCTCCTCAACGTCCTTCTCAGCGTAGGGCTCGACGGCGGGCTCCTCATGCGCTACGGCGAAGACGGGGATGACCCCACCCGCTGGACCGTCTATCCCACCGTCGGCGTCGCCGCCACCACGGACCTGCTCATCTTCAAAAACCTTGGCGTCCACCTCGGCGCGCGCGTGGATTACCTCTTCGGGAGCGACGCCTCCGCGCCGTTCACGCTACCGAGCGAACCGACCGGGGACGGAGCTCCACCCACCGGCGACACCGCCATTCCCCGGGCCGACCGCCGAAGCCCCTTCATGTTCGGCATATTCGCGGGGGTGAGCCTGTGAAACCCACCACGCTTTTCCTGGCAACACTTCTACTGGCCGCCGCGCTGCTCGTGACCCCGCAGCGGTCGCATCCCGCGCTCCTCACCGCGCAGACCCACATGGCGCCCCCGCCGGGCCTGATCGTACTGCCGCCGGAGGCTCCCGGGTCGATCGCCTTCGAGGCGGAACAGCTGCGCCAGATGCTCACCGTGCGCCTGGTCAACCGCGGCATGTACCGTGTTGTCTCTCACCTGGCGCTGGAGGCAACGCTCCGCGCCCGCACCCTCTCCCCGGGAGACCTCACCGACCCGGAAACGCTCACCGCCGTTGCTGCCGAGCTGGACGCGGATTACCTCCTTGCAAGCTCCCTCAGCAGCCGTGGGGACCAGGGAAGCTGGAGCATCACGATGACAAACGCCTACACCGGGGCCACCGTCTGGAGTACGATCCTGCCGGTGACAACCACCCGGCCGATGACCGCCGTCCGCACCGCCACCGACCAGCTTGATGTATTCGGACGCGACGTGCGGATGGTCCAACTGGCGGATATCGAGCTGCTCCTCCAGAGCGGGGAGGTCACCCGGGCGGCTACCCTGTTCAGTCGCTACCGCGAGACCAATCCCCTCACCGCGGAGGCGCGGGAGCTCGGTGAGCGCATCGGGGCCCAGCAGGCGCTGCAACACTTTGACACCGCCCAGCGCTTCACGGAACTCTGGCTCTTTGACGAGGCGTACATCGCCATCAACCGCGCCCTGGCGCTGCGCCCGGACAACCAGAAATTCGCCCTGTACATCAACCGCATCCGCGCGGCTGAAACCGCTGCCGCCGCGGCGGACCTGGACCAGCGCATCGCCGTGATACAACGCCTGCTTGATGACGGATACCCCGAGAGCGCCGTGCTCCTCCTGGACGCGATCGCCCCGGAGGAAACTGACGACCCCGCGGATCCCCGCATCGCCGAACTGCGCCATCGCATCGATGAGTCGATCGGCGCACGCCGCCGTTACGACGCGGCACTGGCCGCCTATTGGGCCGGCGAGTATGACCGCGCCCGGGCGCATGTCACCGAGGCGATTCGCCGCGTCCCCGCCCGCGGGGAATACGGAGAGCTCCTCACCCGCATAGACCGCGCCGCCGGCGACCGCCGACAGTCCGACATGACCTGGGAAGGCTATCGCAACCGCCTCGCCCAGCGCAGCGTTATCGACATGCTTCGCGGCCCGGTGAGGATCTCCCCCGCCTGGGAAATCAACCTCGGCAGCGGCGGCTACACCTGGCGTGACCGGGACACCCTCAACACCACCGAGATCGATCAGCTCATCCTCGGCGGACGCTGGATGCGTCCGTACCTTCTGATGTGGGGTCAGAGCAGCCCCCTCGTCTCCCTCTACGCCGGCTGGCACGCCGGGGCAACCCTGCGCCTCGGCGTTAAGGAAACCGACGCCGACAGTGGCGCGGGAGACGGCAGCCGGCGCGTAGGCCGGGACACCCTCTGGGCACTTGGCCCGGCAGGCGGGGGCTTCCTGCAGGCGCGCCTGTTCGCGTTCAGCCTCACCGGCGGCATGGAACTGGACAACCACCTGTTTATCCTGCGCCAACTCCAGCGCGACCCCGCCACCGACACCGACCGCACCACCACCAGCCCCGCCTGGATACCCTCACTCAACTGGTTTGCCGCCGTCTCCTGGCACTGGGACAACCACAACCGCATCACCCTGCGCTATACCGCAAGCCTCATCTCCCGCGTTGTTCCGCCGGTTGACACCGCCACCGAACGCTACCGCCCCCACAGCCTCACCCTCGGCTACGCCCGGAGCACCCGATGACCGTACGCCGGCACCCGCTCATCCGGGGAATGATCCTCGCTCTGGCCCTCGCGCTGGCGTCGGCGCCCCTCGGCGCCCAGCATCCCGTTACCCGGCACTCCGGCCCTGACACCCGCCCGCTCCTGGCGATCCGGCCGGTTGACGGGCGGGGCGGGACAGACCCCGGCACCGCCACACTCCTGACAGACATGATCGTCAGTGCCTGCGCGGAGATTCCGGAGATCGATATAATCGAACCTGACGCGTTCCGCGGGGATACCCCCGATTACCAATTGGAGGCCACCGTCTGGCCGGAATTCGGAGACGGCGCTCCCCGGTATCGACTGATTATCACCCTCCACGACATGCACCGGCGGAGCACCGTTGACTCCGCGCTTCTGGCAATCTCCCCCGGCGGCGCCCCCGCGACGATCGATGCGTGGCGGGACGACCTGGAAATCGTGCTCCGCCGCCGCTCCGACGACCGCCTGGCCGGGCAGGCCGCGTATCTCCTCCAGGAGGGGTCGGTCACCATGGCGTGGGAGTACCTGCTTGCCGCAATGCGCCTGGACGTGTCCGTGGACCCCGTTGTGGAAACGGAGATTCGAATCGCCCGGGCCGCGGCGGAACGGGACACCCTGGAGCGTGCTCGCCGCCTGCCTCCCGAGACCGCAGAGCGCCTGACCACCGTCCTGGTGGTTGCCCCCGGTACGGGGGAGGTGGAACCGCTCCTGGAGCGTCTGGCGGAACAGCGCACCGCTATCCTGGAACGCCGCCTGGAAGAACTGGAAAAATCAGTGCGCAGCGCTGTCTCGCAGGGTGATTTTACCGACGCGGTGGCGCAGATACCCACCGACGGAGCGCTCCGCGAGTACGCCCCGGAGCGCCTGACCGCACTTTCCGCAGAGATAACCGCCGCGCGCCGGGACGCCCTGGAACGCGCCGCCGCCTCGCGCCTGCGCCGGCAGGACCCGGGCGGTGCGCGGCGCTACCTCGCACAGGCATCCACCCTGGCATCCCCACCGGCACCGGAGACGCTTACCGCGTGGGAAGACACCCTCCGCACCCGCCGGGAACGCACCATTCGCCGGGAGAACACCCCGGATCCCCTCGGCCCGCGTGCAACCGGCGACCGCCTCGTGTGGGCTGCCCTCGGCGGCATCGGATCCGGTGACCCGGAACAACGCTACGGCAACCAGACCGTGGAACTTACCGCGGAACTCGGCTACAGCCACCAGCGCCCGCTAATCCCGTACCTGCGCCTGCACCGGGGGATCCAGCTCGGCGTCGTCAGGCAGCCGCGAACCACCCGGGCCGACGCACGCATCACCATCGCCCCGGCGGTGGGCACCAACCGGGCGGAATTCGCCCTTGGCGCCACCGTTGGTGCGGCACTCCTCTCCGGCACGCCCGACGTGCTGCAGGGCGGTGCCACCGCGGGGATCACAGCAACCCTCACCACCCGCGTCAGCGGCGGAGTGACCGTCGGGCTCAACCTCAGCCGCCTCGCCACCGTATGGATACCGGAACTTTACCTCACCCCGGCAACGGTCTTCAGTGTTCGCATGGGGTGGACACTATGACCGGCACCACCAGCGCAGGGAGGCACACCATGAACACCCATTCCTACAGCAGCCATACCGAGACCAGCCACCCCGACGGCATCGCCGCGGTCATCACCACCGGCGACGACCTGGAAACCGTTCTCACCAATCCCGCGACGTACCGCATGCGCGGAGTGGTTCTGGTTGCTCCCGCCGCGCTCCAGCGCATGGAACATATCGGCCTCACCGCCACGGCGATCTACAACCCCTTCGGCCCCACCGTGGAAACCCTCAGCCTCGCCAGCTTCAACGGCGCCTGGGAGGAGGGCCGCACCGTGCTCCTGCGCCGCAGATTGCACCCCTTTTCCGCGCCGTACATCCAGGTCATCTCCGAAATCGACTGCGCGGCCGGCGGCTGGCACGCGCACCTCGCCACCGTTATCGCCCTCTACCTCGGTGACAACGGCACCAGTGAGGCCAGCCGCGGGTGGTCGCAACCGGTGCACCACCACCCACCCAGCGGTGTGCTCATCACCGAGTTCGGCGCCACCTGGCGCGAACAGATCGGCACGGGCCTGGCCTGGGCGTTCCGCCGCTGCGACCGCCGTCTGAACGAAGAGATCGACAGGATAGCCGCCTGCGGCGCCGACTTCCGGGAGCAGGCGCTCCATGAGCTGCATAGCGTCATCGGTGGCAGGCCTGGTTCCGCCGGACCCGGCCGCAGCGGACCCACAGCGGCGCGGCGGGAAACCCCCTGTACCGTCGCGGCAGACCCCGGCCGTCTGCAGGAGATCTCCCGGTACACCCCGTCGCTCGCCTTTACCACCTGGTGGGACCTCGTCACCACCGCCGCCTACCAGGACGCGCTCCACCAGCAACTGCCCGCGGCGTGGTACGGCGCGGTGCGACACATCCCCGGCATCGCCGCGCGGGCCGCCTCCTTTGACCCCATCGCAACCGTTCTCGGCACCGCCGCGCCCGGCGGCACCGGCACGTCGGCCACCGACACGTCGGCCACCGACACCCCTGCCACAGACAGCGCCATCAACGACGAGTTCACCGCGTGGTGGAAACTGTTTGCCCCGCATCGATCGGTTCACTAGCTTCACAAAGCACCGTGGCGTGGACGGTGGTGTGTATTGGTGGAGGTGCTATGAATATCCGCCGTGCACACGACCGGTTCTTTCGCTCGTTTTTTGGACAGCAGGAACATCTGCGTGACCTGATCCGGAGGGCGGTGCCGTCGGAGATTATCGCCACACTGGATCTTTCGACGCTGAAGATGGAACCGGGGACGTGGATAGACCGGCACAACCGGGAACACTGGTCCGACCTGGTGGCGTCAGTGGAGGTCTCGGGGACGGATGCGCCCAGGCGTGCCCATGTCTACGTTCTGGTGGAACACAAATCGTATCGCGACCCGGGTGCGCTGTTGCAACTGTTGCGATACATGGTCCAGGTGTGGACAGCTGAGCGGAAACCAAAGGAGAAGGACGACACGGCGGAGGTAAGTGCACGGGGCGCAAAGCTCACGCCGATCATCCCGATCCTGGTGTACCACGGGCCGCGCGGCGGCATTGTCGAGCCGTTTTCGAAACTCTTTCCCGATGATTTGCCAGAGGAGTTGCAACGGTATCAGGTAGCGTTTGGCGCGGACATCCTGAATCTCCCACGGATGAGGCCAGATTCCCTCAGCGGCGGTGACCCAGCGGTACGGGCGGCGTTGTGGATGCTGCGTTTGAGCCGCCGCCAGACGGATGAGCTGCTGAAAGAGGTGCAAGCGGTGTTGCGGGGAGCGGAAGAGGCGCTGACCGAGGAGGAGTATTCCGCGCTCGCGCGGTATATTTGGGAAACCGGCGAGTTGTCGGTAGAGGATTTGTACGATAAAATTGATCTGGTTGTACACCAGCGGCATATCAAGGAGGGGCTTTTGACCACGGCGGAACAATTGATAAAGAAAGGGTACACCGAAGGTGAACAGATCGGCATCCAGAAGGGTGAGCAAATCGGAATCCAGAAAGGTGAACAGATTGGCATCCAGAAGGGTGAACAGATCGGCATCCAGAAGGGTGAAGAAGACGGACGGTATCGGGAGCGGCGAGAAATAGCCCTGGAAATGCTCGTTGCCGGTGAAGATGTTGAAAAGATCGTTCGCTACAGCCGTCTTTCCCAAGAAGAGGTGCGCGCCCTCAGTTCTGACTCTCAATGACTCCCGGCACCCACATAGACGACATCTCCACGTGACGTTCATTGGGAGTCACCTCGCCGCGGTGTCTATTCCGCTTCAAACAGACCTTCATTCCACCGTAACACGCCGCTGAACCGGATCGTTCAATTCAACGACTTTGGGAAGCACCGTGGCGCCGGTGGTTGTCTGTACCGCTGGAGATTATCGCTACGGAGAAGCGACGCGACCAGTGGCGCAAGCTGGTGGAGAACGGAAAGAGGATTGGATAGTGACTCGTTGAAAGATATCAAAAATGGTATAGTGAGATGCGGGTAAAACAGGGTTCGGAGATCGAACGGGCCCTGGCTATTCGGTCTGCGTTTTTGGAGGAGACTGAACGGTGAAAACGACGAATCTTGATGACTACGTACAGAAAGAGCGTAAGGATCCCGATTTCAAGACGGAATACGATGCCCTGGAAGAGGAATTCACCATTGCCCAGGAGGTGATTGCTCTCCGACTGGAAGCGCACATGACCCAAAAGCAACTTGCCGAGCGGGTCGGTACATCCCAACCTGCGATTGCGCGCCTGGAGTCAGGAAACTACAAGAACCTGTCGCTGGCGTTCCTTCGGCGCGTAGCACGAGCGCTTGGATCGGTTCCGGAAGTTCATCTCAAGAAGCGAGGCGCATGACACGCTCAGAATGGATGAGCTTAAGGATAGTCTATAGGTCGGAAGCGCCGGAAAGACGGAAAACGATCGATCGTGGTGTGCTGATCGCGCAACTGGGGGACTCGGGTTTTTGATTCACCCTCTTGTTACGTTGTAGATTAATGGGGAACCGGCGGCGCGGACGGTGCTGTCGGTAGAGGATTTGTACGATAAAATTGATCTGGTTGTACACCAGCGGCATATCAAGGAGGGGCTTTTGACCACGGCGGAACAATTGATACAGAAAGGGTACACCGAAGGTGAACAGATCGGCATCCAGAAGGGTGAACAGATCGGGATCCAGAAGGGTGAGCAAATCGGCATCCAGAAGGGTGAAGAAGACGGACGGTATCGGGAACGGCGAGAAATAGCCCTGGAAATGCTCGTTGCCGGTGAAGATGTAGAAAAGATCGTTCGGTACAGTCGTCTTTCCCACGAAGAGGTACGCGCCCTCAGTCCTGACTCCCCATGAATCCCAATGAACCCAACCGGGCGGCAACCGAATTGCTGAAGGATTACAATAAGACCGTTCTCCAGGACGAGATGTTCGACACCTTCATAGCTGCGTGTGAGAAGGCATCGGAACCAAACGAGGCGTTACGTGATGCCGTCTCGTATACGAAAGAACAGGGCTACCGGTGACCTGGACGCGCACGTTTGAAGAACTGGATACTGGAGTTCACGACCGGGAATCATTCGCACCCCCGATGTTACCCGCCTCCAAAAAAGGAGAGCACGAACCCGCGGGCGTTTTTGTGGACTCCGCTACCATCCCCCGCGGCGTCCATTCCTGGGGCAGGTGAATCCCAATGACTCCCAATGAATCCCACCGGGCTGCACGCGACGCGCGCCCGTGCCTTCCGGCCGATTCGGGCGACGGATTCCACTTCCCACGAATAACACGATAGAGAAGCGGCCTGGTCTAACCCCTCGACTGCTGCGCGATTCTACCAACAGCACAGATGACATCAAAACGTTATAATGCTATAATGTCATATGGACACTAAGCCAAAACGGTCAACCGTCTATCTTGACCCCGACATATACACCGCTCTGCGTCTCAAGGCTGCGCAGACGGATGCCACGATATCCGGTCTGATAAACGAAGCGGCGCGTCGATTGTTGGAAGAAGACCAGGAGGACCTCGCCGCCTTTGCCGATCGGGTTGCCGAGCCAACCGTTTCGTACCAAACGTTTCTGGACCAACTCAAGGCGGATGGCAAGATATAATCTGCGCGTAAACGCGTCGGTTTCGAAGGACCTCCGACGTGTTCCCAGTCGCGATGTCCGTCGTATTGTGCAACGGATCGGGTCTCTGGGTGATGATCCGCGTCCTCCAGGATGCGAGAAACTATCCGGGCAGGAACGGTACCGAGTCCGTGTCGGTACGTATCGGATTCTCTACGAGATCATTGACACCGATGTTACCGTTGTCGTCGTGAAAGTGGGGCATCGGATCCAGACGTAACTCCAGTTACCACCTCCACGGAACCACAGTCACGGTGACCCCCCCGCCACGGCGCAGGAGGGCCTGAAGGCGGCCGAAATTCGTGCAAACCAGCGCTGTGCGGCGCATGGCACGGCGCTTGCAATGATGTCTCCAACACGTTCTTCAGGAGGCTTCTATGAAACGGCTTATTGCAACGGTTCTGATTATTTCCCTTCTCGCTCCCGCGGCGCTCTTTGCACAACCTCTGCCGGCACCGGCCGGGGAATCGGGTCAGTTCGGTTTTACCGGTGGGGTGCGTCGTGACGCGCTGGTACCGTTTGCCGAGGATACGCGCAGCAGCGCGGACTCGTACAACCAGGGGGTGATGGCGGCGGAGGACAGTCACTCGGCAGTGGGGTGGGGCTTTGGCGGCTTTTTTGCCGGCGGCCTGTTTTCGTGGCTGGGAACCGGCGTGACGGTGCTGATTGCCAACGGCAGCAGCCCGACCCCGCGCTACATCCCCGACGATGTCAACGAGATGAGTTATCGCAACGGGTACCGTGATGAGGCGCAGCGCAAGAACCGGCGCGCCGCGGCGATCCCCGGGGTGATCATGTCTACGTTGTGGACGATTCTGGTCATCAGCGCGGCGTCGCAGTGAGGGAGGCAGTGGTGAATCGTTTGAAGGTTCACCACTGGTGCGTGACCGCGGATACTCGTCGCACTGTATTCATCATCATCGAGATTGGTATCTCCAAAAAAGTATGCGCGATTGCAAACCCTCACGGGTGAATGTAGAATACTCAAGTGATGGCAACAACTGACGGTCTATCCGAACAGGACCCTCCAGAGGGGCTCCAAGAGGACCTTTTCTCTGAGAGCTACGTATCGAACAAACGTGTTTCACCGGACAACGGCGCAGCACGTCGCAAGCTCCAACTTTCAAACGGGTACACCTTGGACTCGGATCAACTGTCTCGGGTGATCAGCACTCTGTGGAAGTATCGAGAAGAGAAGCGCATTACCCGGGCGGTCATTATGGACGAGACCGGTCTCCCAAACCGCGCGATAGAAGCCTACGTCAGCATGGGAGTCGCCATGGGGATCGTAAGGCGCGGTGCCCAGACACTTACCACCTTTGGCAGGCTGGTCGCCCAACACGATCTCTTCCTTGAGCGTGCGGGCACCCTTGAGTGGTGTCATTACTGCGGCGCCGGATCGGTAGGAAACTTGGTTTGGTACGATGTCTTCAACCGCTTGCTGGTAGAGGAAGAACCGATGACCCATCTGGAGTGGAATACGTGGTTTCGTCGGGAGTTGGTCGGACAGTACAGCGACCGCACGATCAAGAAGGTCGTGCAAGAAGAGGTCAATTTCGTCATTGACGCGTATACCGAAAAGAAGCTTGCCACACTGGGCGTTCTTCAGGAGTCACATACCGGGCACTACTCACTGGCACGACGCCGGGACGTCGAGCTCGCGCTGTTTTGTGGGATGATCTATCGGTACATGCTGGAGCACCAGAGCACCGTCTTTGAGGTGAATGAGTTTGTCCAGAGTCCCGGCAACCCGGCGGCGCTCTTTGCGCTCCACGCCGACGCTCTGCGGGAGATTATCGAAACACTTCACCGCCGCGGCTGGCTTCGATATGAGACCACCCATAGTCTGGACCAAATCAGACTCATTCCAGATTTTTCCTATGAAGAGTTCCTCACCGCGTACTTCGAAGGACGTGCACCATGCGTGACCCGATAGATATCGTCGATTTGGTGATCTCCGTCTCACAACGGGAGAGGGGCCGCGGGTGCATAGTCATGACCCATCAAGTGCAAGAGCAGAGAGAATGGGCTGCCAAGCTCGGTGAGAAATCCAACGCCCAGCACATCGATCTGCTGGATGTGCTGGACGCCAATTCCTCGCAGGCGGCGGAGCTCGTGCGCTACACCCCTGAACACCTCTTCGATTTTCTTACCGAACAGGCTGAGAAAGACGTACTCATCGTTTCCGGTATTGAGTTTCTCAAAGCTACCTGGAGCGGCATGAGCGACGCCGCACAACGCTTTGCCGCCTTGGTAGAATCACGGCAGCCCCGCAGCAAACCTGCCCTCGTATTTGTAATGGCTTTTGATAAAGCGATCGCCGAGTATCCCTTTCGCCGATTTCGCCAACACACCTTTGTTGTAGACCAACGGGAGACCCTTGCGTTATGAACAACCACGGACTGTTCAGCTCTCTTTTCATACATTCCCTATCCCAGAGCGTTGATATCGATGACGCCGCCGCAGGGCGGATGGCCACTCTTGGCCATGTAGACGTCCGCGCTGTTTTTTTCCGTTGTCCCAAGATATTGTGAACACGATTCCCGCGTAATAGTAACTGATTCCCGGGTTCTAATCTCTTTTCCGGTATTCCCGAATTATTGTAAC
>JAQIBO010000144.1 GCA_027859055.1 Spirochaeta sp. | reverse complement strand
TTTCAGGTATGCGAACGATGAAAAGCCGCTGCCGAAATCGTCAAGGCCAAACGTGCAACCGAGCGTTTTGAGACGTTGGATGAACGAGGTAGCGCGACTCATATTCGCGATGGCGGTCGTTTCAGTGATTTCAAAGCAGACCTGTTGCGGATCAACGCCGGAGGAACTGAACAGGTCCTGAATAAAGTCGAGCAGGTGCTCGTCGGCGATTGAGGCCCCGCTCAGGTTGATGCTGAATATCGGTCTTCGCCCTTTGGCGGTCAGTTTTATGAGGTGTTCAAACGCATTCTTGAGAACCCACCGGTCTACTGCGGGCATCAGATTGTACTTTTCCGCTGCTGGAATAAAATCTGCCGGACTTATGAGTGAGGCGTCATTATCAAGCATACGGATGAGTACTTCGAGATGATCAATTTCGGAACCATCGGCCGCCGCAAGCGGTTGCCCCCACAGGACAAATCGGTTGTCTTCGAGTGCGTGGTTCAAACGTGAAATCCACTGCATCTCTCCACGGCGTTTCAGAAACTTGTAGTCCGCCGTTTCGTACACCTTAAGAGTGTTGCCCCCCGCCTCTTTTGCCAGATAGGCTGCATCGTCCGCCGCTGCCAGAATACTGTAGCCGTCGGAGTTAACCCCGGCCACCGGTACAAGTCCGATACTGGCGGTGATATGAAACGCGTTTTTCTGCCAGATGAATTTACGGTTGATCGTACGAAGCAGGTTCTGGGCGACAGTCAGACCCCGGGCAAGGGGCGTATCAATCAGCAGCAGTCCAAACTCATCCCCACCGAGACGCCCGGCGGCGTGTTCCTCGCTGGACAGCTGGGTTGTCACGTCATTGGAAACCTGGCGTAAGAGTTCGTCACCGGCAAGGTGGCCGCAGACATCGTTCACGATTTTGAACTGGTCAAGGTCCAGATAGATGAAACTGTGGGTCCGTTTTTCCTGTTGAGCCGACTGGGAAATTTCCAGCAGGCGATGAAAAAACTCTTCTCGGTTCATCAAGCCGGTGAGGGAATCATGACTCGCCTGGTACTCGATGATCTCGGACATCTCCTTCAGGTCGGTGACGTCGCGAAATGTGATAAAACCACCGTCAATGGCGTCGTTTGAGCGGGTCGGGGTAATGGACCCGGCTACGTTGACGCGGCCACCCTGTTCGGTTGTCAGATACACGTTTTCAAAGTCGAAGTCTTTACCATTTTCAACCATCGAGTAGGGTATCGCCGCGTGAAGCTCGCTGGTTTCATCAAACAGGGTGAAGAACTCGTCCAACGGTTGTCCGATCACCTGCTCCGACGTCCATCCGGTCAGGTTGCTGGCGACGGGATTGAGAAAACGGACCGACCGCTCCGAAGAAAAGGCGATAAGGGCGTCGTTCATGCTGTTCAGAAGCGCCTCAAACAGTTGCTCCTGTTCCCGCATTTTCAGATCGACCCGCGCCTTGTACAGCGCTATGTCGATAGTAGTCTGAAGCTCCCGCTCTTTGAACGGTTTGAGAACGTACCCGACCGGCTCCGCTTTCTTTGCCCGTTCGACGGTATTTTCGTCGGCGTAGGCGGTCAGGAACACGATCGGTGTATTGAGGTGCTCTTTGATCTCTACCGCAGCATCGACGCCGTCTCGGTCGCCACCAAGCATGATGTCCATGAGGATGATGTCCGGAACGTATTCAAGCGCACTTGAAACCGCTTCGTCAGCGTTGGAGGCGAGATAAACGACCTGATAGCCGAAATTCTCAAGGCGGCGTTGCAGGTCCAAGGCGATAATCTTTTCATCTTCGACGATGAGTACGCGTTCTTTAGGCATGTATGTTAGTTACAGCATAGTAGGCTACACCAAAAAGATCAATGAATGTGAACGTCGTGTCACAGCTCGAGGACTGTCTTGATCATTTCCGGTTCCATTCGGAACGGCGCCCCGCGCCCCTGAAGAAAATGGTTCTTCTCAATGAGGTGCAAGGCAAGATCACTCACCAGTAGCGTCTTGCCATCCGGATTGCCTCCGGGAGCGTGCTGGATGTCGGCGTTCACTTTTCGAAAGATGCCGTCTTCAAACGGAGACGCAAGGTGACCGCGCGCTTCGGTGGTGGTGACGATCCACTTTCCATCGATCGTCATCGGTTCACCCAGCCCTTTGCGCCCTTCGTCCAGCAAATAACGGAGACGATCCACGACCTCGTCAAAGTCAAGACCGAGGCGGGTGAATTCTTCTTCGTCCGCCTCGATGATGTCCACGATGTTTCGATTGTCATCACCAAGAAATCCGTCTGCGGTTATCACACCGGGTTGCATGTTGTCTTGTGCTTTCTTGTATTCCGGGGACATTTTCATCGCGTCATACCTACCTTAAGCGAATTTATCAAAGAAAATCTTGTCGGCCTGCATATCATTATCGGACATAACTTTCATACATGCATCCAACATCCCCGGGCTTCCGCACAGATATCCCTCTTTTTCGCGTTCCTGGGAGATCGTCTCTTTCAAATACGTGTCAAGAACTTCCGTGATCAAGCCGGTCGGGCCCTCCCAGTTGTCCTCGGCCTGCGGTTCACTGAGCGCCGGAATGAAGTGAAAGTTCTCGTGCTCTTCATCAAGCTTGTACAGCCAATCCAGGTAAAAGACGTCCCGTTTTGAGCGCGCTCCAAAGAAATACCAGATGTCACGGTCGTTGATCGTACCGTCGTCGACCATACCCTGAAAAATGCTCTTGAACGGCGCCATACCGGACCCGCCGGCGACACAGATCATCTGCGCCTCGGTGTTTCGCACGGCGAAATCTCCGAACGGACCGACGATGCGGACTTTTTCGCCTTCCTTGAGGTAGTTGTGAACGTACGTTGTCACAATACCACCGGGAACAAGCCGAACAAGGAACTCGAGGTGGTTCTTATCCTGTGGTGCCGATGACATCGAGTAGGCGCGCATCGTGCGCTCTTTCACCTTTTCATAGGGCGGGACTTCAAACTGGCCGTATTGCCCGGAGACAAAACTGACCTCTATCCCCTCCGGAAGCTTGCAGTACACCTCTTTAATGTCATGGGTGACGTCGGTGATCTTCTCAACTGTCGCCTCAAACTGCTGCACGTTGAACAGCTCATCGGGAATTTCAATGTCAACGTCTTCTTTCAGTTTGATCTGACAGGATAGGCGGATGTCATCGGCAAGCTCCTCTTTGGTGAGGTAGGGGACTTCGGTCGGCATGACCGGACCGATGTCATTCTTGACCTTTACCTTACATGCGCCACAACTCCCGCGCCCGCCGCATGCGGAGGGAATGAAAATTCCCTCACCGGAGAGTCCGAAAAGCATCGGTTGACCGCCTTTGACGGTGAGTTCCTTTTTCCCGCTGTTTATATCGATCTTGATGTCACCGTAGTTGTTAACGATCGTATCGGTGATCGAGATCAGCGCGGCCAGCCCCGCGGAAATTCCGCCGATCGCGGCGGGAGCTACAAAAAATATCAGGTCCATTTCCATACCGACTCCTTACTGCACCTGCAACATGCCGGAAAACCCGATAAACGCCATCGCCATGAAACCGATCGTGATGACGGTAATACCGGGTCCCTTCAACCCTGCGGGGATCGGTGATTTTTCCGTTTTCTTCCGAATCGCCGACAGCGCCATAATCGCCAGCCACCAGCCAAGGCCCGACCCGAGGCCGTAAATAACCGACTGAAGGAAGGTGTAACTCCGAATCTCCATGAAAAGAGAGACGCCGAGGATGGCGCAGTTTACCGTGATCAGCGGAAGGAAGATACCAAGGCTCATGTAGAGCGCCTGGGAGACGCGGTCGATGATCAATTCGAGCATTTGAACAACTGCGGCGATCGAAATAATGAACACGATGTACCGGAGGTATTCCACCTGCAACGGTATCAACACAAAGTTCAGAATGATCCAGTTGAGCGCCGTCGTCAAAGTAAGGACTACCGTTACCGCGAGTCCCAGCCCATTGGAGGACTTCATGTCTTTGGAAATCGAAATAAACGAACACATCCCGAGGAAATTTGCCAACAGGATGTTGCTTGTGAAGATCGAAGCCAAGTAAAGAGAGAACGCATGTGAGAGTGGAGCTGCATTCATGCCGGT
>JAQIBO010000404.1 GCA_027859055.1 Spirochaeta sp. | reverse complement strand
ATGAAGTCCTGTGCCATCATCAGCTCCTGGAACTCTTGCAGGACCGCCTCTTTTTCCTCGTTCCCGAAGTTCTCCATCCGGGCGATCTCGAACGTCAGCGCCTCGATCTCGTCTTCCCGAAGGTGTTTGAAGATCTCACTGGAGATTTCGCTTCCGAGAGTCACGAGAAACACCGCCGCCTTCTGTCGCCCCGTAAGCTGTGATTTATTCCGTTTTCCGCCGCCACCGACGGTCTGTTCAGCCTGCTTGGCCATACACTACTCCTCCGTCAGCCAGGTCCGGATCAACTGGGCGACGTCCTCGGGGTGCTCGCGAGCGGCGTTGATCGCCATCTCCTCGAGTTCCATCCGGGCACGCTCTTCAACCGACATTTCCACTTCCGCGCTCTCTTCTTCCGCGCTTCGGAGCGCCGCTTCCCGCATCGCCTGGTGCTGCCGGGCAAGCTCCTCTTCGTGGAGGCGCCGCCGCCGCTCAATCTCACGGGAAATGAGCCGAAACACGATAAACGAAACGAGGAGGACCGCAATGCCGATCAGAACGTACAGTACGATCATCTGAATCTGGCGCTGCCGGCGGAACCGTTCGTCTTCTTCGTTGAATTGTGCCGATCGGTCAAACTGGATGTGTCGGACGCTCACCGCGTCCCCGCGGTCCTGGTCGTACCCGATCGCGTGTTCAACCAGTTCGCGCGCCGCCGCCAGCTCGTCGGGGTCGATCGGGTCGTACTGCCGTACGATCGATCCGTCCGCTTTAAGTTCCACGTCGCCGGTATCAGTATAGGACCAGCTCCACACCCCGTCTATCGCAACGCTGGCGGTGATCCGGTCGATACTCGGACTCTTTTCTTCCATGATCAGGCGCGAGTTGATCTCGTTGTTGATCCGCTCTTCCTCATTTCCCCAGCGCCCGACGAGCCCATCCAGATCCTGGTATGCCGGCGGGGTCTGCCCCTCCATGCCCGGAGGTCCTTCGGGGTTGAAACCGGTTCCTTCGTAATTTTCGTCGATTTGTTCAATTGACCGGGGAATCGACAACACGTACTCCCTCTCGTCAAAGGGGGTTCGGGGATTATCCTCAACGGTGGTGATCGGAAAGAACTCCTGCGTCTCCTCCGTGCGTTTACCCATGTCCATGTCGACGTTGATGTTGACAACCTCGACGCGGTCACGCCCGTATATTTCCGAGAGCGCCGAGAGAATTGCCTGACTGTACTTGGTTTCCTGCTCCCGGACGATCGCCAGTT
Source organism: Spirochaeta sp. (assembly GCA_027859055.1). GTDB lineage: Bacteria > Spirochaetota > Spirochaetia > DSM-27196 > Alkalispirochaetaceae > Alkalispirochaeta. The sequence continues at coordinate 21,163 of JAQIBO010000404.1, read as the reverse complement.
CCCGACGGGTGAGCTCGAGGCGATCGAAGTCGTCGAGGTTTTCAAAGTTGTTCAGCGTCACGCCGCTGGGATCGGTGATTGTGATGTTCTCAGGAACGAGACCTTCCACAGCAAACTGGATGAGCTTTTCTATGCCCTCTATCTTTGCACGACTTTCACGCAGGTCGCTCCCCGGTTTCGGGGTCAGAATCACCGAGGCGGTCACCGGGTTTTGCTGGTCCGCAAAGAGTTGCTCTTCCGGCATGACGATCGTGACGCTTGCCGCGTCGACGTCGTCCAGGGCGGTGATATGCTGCTCCAGCTGGCGCATAATGCTTCGTTGGAGGTTTACGTTTCGCTCAAAGTCGGTGAGCGTCCACCGCTCAATGTCGAAGAGCTCCCACGGGTCGGTTCCGGATGGGATCAGGTCCTCCCGCGTCAAAATCGCCCGCATTCGCTGTGCGGTCCGCTGGTCCTCGACGGTGATAATGTTTTCAGCCGTTACGGTATACGGAACGCCCTCCTGATCAAGGCGCGTGGCGATATCCGCGAGTTGCTGTGGGTCTGTAATCGGCTGACTGATCAGCGCCACCTGCGTAGGAGCTGCGCTGAACAGCAGCAGCAGTACCACACCGACGACGGTAACCCCGATTATTCCGAAGAAGATGAGTTTCTGTGACATCTGCCACTGGCCCCACATCGTCTTCACACGCGCTAACACGCGTTTGATCCATTCGTTCATGTTCCCCTCCCCCAAGGTTCAGCTCGATCCGTTCAGCGCTGCTGCCGATCAGCGCTGCCAGGACCCTCGGATATCACGAATCTATCTCAGATTCGTAATATCCCGGTACGCCTGAATCACCCGATCTACAACGTTGCGGGTAATACTGAGGCTTGTGGTTGCTTTCGCGGCTGCGATCGTCAGATCATGCGGATCCACAGACTCGGGATTCACGATTGACTGTATCGACAACTGCTCGTGGGACATCTGCTGGGAGTTCACCTCTTCCAGGCTTCCTACCAGCGCTTCGCGAAATCCCGTCTCCTGCGGTTGCTGCGGAATCGGCTCGCGCACCCCGGCGTAATGTGCCTGGTTCGTGCGCGTCAGCTGCAATACGTTTCCCTGTGCCTGGGCAGTTTCAAAAAGGTTCATCTATTACCGTCCTATTTCCAGTGCTCGCTGGAACATATCCTTGGCTCCGTTGACAACCGCGACGTTTGCTTCATACGCGCGAGAGGCGTCGATCAGATCCACCATTTCAGTTACCACGTTCACGTTCGGATACTCCACGTATCCGGCGCGCGGTCCGCTTTGAATTGCGTCGGGATGGGTGGGATCGTAAACCATGCGCATCTCCGCATCCAGGTCTTCTTCAATCTCCACCACACGCACGCCGTCTCCGACGCCGTTGTCGAGCGCGCCCGGAAGAAACGGACTGCGCCAGTCCGGGCCGGAGGCCCGCTGCTCAAGAATTACGCGACTTCGCCGGAACGGTCCGCCGTCGGCGGTACGGGTGGTATTGGCGTTGGCGATATTGTCGGCGATCACATCCTGCCTGAGACGCTGGACCGTGAGGCCGCTCGCCGCCGTATTAATGCTGGAAAACATACCCATCGGTTACATCCTTCCTATTGCAGAACGAGGTTGATCCGTGCAAACGAATCGGCGACCGACCGCGTCATCATCTGGTACGAGAGTTGGTTGTTCAACAGATTCATCGACTCAACCTCCACATCCACGTTGTTTCCGTTGTTCTTGGCGGTCGTGGCAAAGTCAAGAACCCGCCGGGGCCGCACATCGCGGTAGTCGACACGTTCGTGAAACGGAATGTGCCGTTCATTGGTTAACGCTTCCTGAAAACGTGGCTGCCGATTCTCACTTTCCAGGGCGTAGGCCAGGCGCGATTCGAAATTCACGACGCTCCGCTTGAAGTTGGGCGTATTCGCGTTTGCCAGGTTATTGGCAATCACGTTTTGCCGCAGCATGCTCGTGTCCATTGATCGCTGTAACAGATCGACCTGCCGACCGAACCCGGTATTTTCAAACATCCGTTTCTCCCTCCACGTCTAGATCATCGGTCCCGCCGCTATACCCCTTTAGAGGATATATCGGGTGAGATCCTGATCCTCCACAACATCGTGCAAGCGTTCCTGGACGTACGCTTCCGTCACCGGAATCGTCTGTCCATCCAGATCGGGCGCGTTGAACGAGACCTCCTCCAACAGCAACTCCATTATCGTATGGAGCCTGCGTGCCCCGATATTCTCCGTCCGGCTGTTGACGTCCGCGGCGATACGCGAAAGTTCCCGGATCGAATCATCGTCAAACTCAAGGGTAACCCCCTCCGTTTCCAGCAACGCCGAGTACTGTTTGATCAGCGCGTTTTCCGGCTGGGTAAGGATACGGTAGAAGTCTTCCTGTTCCAGCGCCTGCAGCTCGACCCGCAGCGGAAAGCGGCCCTGGAGTTCAGGGATCAGATCGCTGGGCTTACTCATGTGGAACGCGCCGGCTGCGATAAAGAGAATGTGCGACGTATCGACAACGCCGTGCTTCGTATTGATCCGGCTACCCTCTACGATCGGGAGTATATCCCGCTGCACCCCTTCGCGGCTGACGTCACCGGAGTTACGTCCCTCCCGCGTCGCGATCTTGTCAATTTCATCGATAAATATTATTCCGGTGTTTTCGATCCGGTCTCGGGCAAGTTCCGCAGCGCGCTCGGTATCCACAAGTTTTTCCATCTCTTCCTGCAACATAAACTCCCGGGCCTGCGAGACGGTCATTCGCCGCTTTTTCCGTTTGCCGCCGAAAATATTGCCAAGGTTACCAAGAGTCAGATCCAACTCTTCCAGGTTATTTCCGGAGAAGATCTCGATCGCCGGGGTGTTCTGCTTGTTGATGGAGATCTCGATTTCGCGCTCGTCCAGCTTGCCTTCCCGCAACATCTTGCGGAACCGTTCCCGCGTATGCCGGGAGGCGCCGGTTCGCCCGCTTCCGCCGGTTTGTCCGACAAAACCGATCGCTCGGCTCTCTCCGCCGACCTCAACGGTCGCCGGTGTGGTTCCGTTGTCTCCGTCCGTACCGCCGTGGCCGGAAGCGCTCGACGGTTCCGGATGGCCGCCCGTTCCGCCATCGTCGCCGGGGGTGTCTATTCCCGGTAACAGCGCATCGAGCAGAAGCTCTTCAGTCTGCTGGGCCGCCTTTTCACGCACCTCTTCGCGCAGTTCGTCTTTCACCAGCTGCATCGACGTTGCCATGAGATCACGCACCATCGATTCCACGTCACGGCCGACGTACCCCACTTCGGTGTACTTCGTCGCTTCAACTTTTACGAAGGGAGCGCCGGTGAGGCGCGCCAGGCGACGGGCGATCTCGGTCTTTCCCACCCCGGTGGGTCCAATCATGATGATGTTCTTCGGTGCAATCTCTTCCTGCATCTCCGCAGGCAGTTTCTGCCGCCGCATCCGGTTTCGCAGGGCGATCGCAACCGCCTTTTTCGCCTTCGTCTGCCCGATAATGTACTTGTCCAGTTCGGCGACAATTTGGGCAGGTGTCAGGTCTTCAAGCTTCATGTCAGCTCCTCAAGGGTAATCGTCTGGTTGGTGAATACGCAGATCTCACCGGCAATTTTCAACGAACGCTCCGCGATCTCCCGGGCGGACAGCTCCGTGGTTTCCAGCAACGCGCGCGCCGCAGCGAGAGCGTAGTTGCCCCCGGACCCGATCGCGATTACACCGTGTTCCGGCTCAAGGACATCTCCGGTACCGGAGATCAGCAGAATCTTGTTTTTGTCCGCTACCAGCAGCATCGCTTCCAGGCGGCGTAACATCCGGTCGGTCCGCCACTCTTTTGCCAGTTCCACCGCGCTCCGCATGAGATCTCCGGCGTACTCCTTGATTCGCGCCTCGAAGCGCTCGAACAGGGTAAAGGCGTCGGCGGTTGCACCGGCAAACCCCACTGCGATCTTTCCGTCATACATCGTGCGGACCTTCCGCGCGTTTCCTTTGACGACCGTATTGCCCATCGATACCTGTCCGTCTCCGGCAAGCGCTACTGCGCCGTTGCGGCTGACCGCGATGATCGTCGTACTCAGGATCTCCGTTTCAGTTCGTTTCATGTGGCTCTTTCTCCTCAGTCGTGGTTGCGGTCTGCTGTCGCCGGGCGTGGGGATGGGCGTCCCGATAGATCCGACGCAGACGGTCCATACCAACGTGGGTGTAGACCTGGGTTGTCGACAGGCTGCTGTGGCCCAGCATCTCCTGCACGATCCGAATGTCGGCGCCGTGGTTCAGCAGATGGGTTGCAAAGGAGTGGCGAAACCCGTGCGGCGTCAAAAACTTGGCCAGCCCCGATTCGGTAACCCGTTTGCCGATTATCTGCGCGGCGCCCCGCGGGGTCAGGCGGCCACCCCGTAAATTTACGAATAATGCCTTCTGCTCCGCAAGCCCTCGTCGCATCAGGAATTCATGCCGGTACGGGAGGTAGGCGCGCAGATGTGTAAAGGCGCTGTGCCCGAGGAACACGTAGCGATCCTTCTTTCCCTTCCCATGGACCAGGAGCGCCCGTTTCCGAACGTTCAGATCGTCGACGTTGGCGTTGCACAGCTCACTGATCCGTGCCCCGGTTGAGTACAGCACCTCAAGCAACGCCCTGGTTCGCAAGGCGGGAAAATCATCCGCGGGGAAATCGAGCAACTGTTCCATCTCACGTTCAAACATCGTTTCCGGGAGTCGGCGCGGTGTTCGCACACTTCGGACCGCCTGAGCGGGATTACCGCTGATACGACCTTCACCGTCGATAAAGGCAAAAAACCCCTTGATCGCCGAAAGCCGACGGTTCACGCTCGTGGCGGCAAGTCCCTGTTCACTGAGGCTTCGAACCCAGCGCCGTACCAGCGTCAGATCTACCGTCTCCACGCGGTCCACCCCGGCAGCGGTGCCAAATTCGGCGAAACTGCGCAGATCGTTCTCGTATGCGCGTATGCTGGCATCCGCAAGGCCTCTGACGCGGCGCAAATAGTCGACGTAGCGCAGAATATCGGTGGAAAGCGATCCGTTGTCACGTACATCCCGAGTACTCACTCTGCACGCTCCTCTTGTATCTCATCAGTATCGTTCGCCGAACCGGCAACGCCGGAAAAAGTGGCCTCTTCCCGCGCCGCCCCGTCGTCATCTTCAGTCCCCTCGCCGCGCAGGAATCCCCACCACTCGGATAATGACTTCGGTTCCTCTACCGGTCCGAACGCGGCGAGGATATCCTTGTGGGTGTCCCCTGTTCCCATGCCGGGATGTTTCGATCGACATCGGCGCGAGTTCGCCGTTGACGTTCGAAGCAGGTCCGGGTGGGCGGCGAGAATCTCCGCCGCCCCCTGAACCAGGGTTGCCCCGGAATCGAGAAGCGCGGCTCCGCCGGTCCAGCCGGAACCGGCCGCGTGAACCATCACATCGTGTCCGATATCCTGCGCAAGCTCCGCTGAGATCAGCGCTCCCGACCGTTCCGGTGCCTGAACGAGAACCGTTGCATGGCTCAGTCCGACGATAATGCGATTTCGGGCCGGGAACTGGTATTTCGACGGCGCACGTCCCGGAGGATATTCGCTGACGATGACGCCGCCGGCGTTCAGGATATCAACCGCGAGATCCCGATGCTCCGACGGATAGATCGTGTCCACTCCGGAACCAAGGACGACAACCGGCGGCGCGCCGGCACGCTCGGCCACAACGCCGCGATGAGCCGCCGCGTCTATTCCCCGGGCAAGACCGCTCACGACGGATACGCCGTTGCCGGCAAGTTCCCGGCCAAGGGTATACGCCGCCACCAGTCCGTCCTGGTCGGGCCTGCGCGTTCCCACCACAGCGATAGTCGGGGCGATCAGAAGCGGCTCACCCTCCGGAACGGTGCCGCGTACGTACAGAATCGCCGGCATGTCGTACACCCGGCGCAGTTGCGGCGGGTAGGCGGAATCTCCGATCCAGAGCACCCGCCGGTCAGGTCCGGCGGTCATCCATTTCCGCTCCACTTCCACGGCGCGTAACAGGCGATCCGGTTCCCACTGTGATTTCCGCAGTAACCGCCCGATCGTCATTTCCACATCGGTTGGAGTTGCGGCACACAGATCTTCGAGGCGAGGATATCGCAAAAGCATTGCCAGACGGTCGAGAGCGCGAAAGCCGGGGAACCGCCCGACCATTAGAAGCGCATCCAGGTCCGGACGTGGAGCTCCACGGTCAATCGCGTCGAGAAGGGTTTCACGTCTGTTTGCAGCGTCTGCGAATCTTTCCATCACATCCTCATCGTTTCTCATCGCTCTGACCGTCCCCGCAGGGCGTCCCTGTTCTCCCGCGCCCGGGCGCGTTGGTCCGTACCCGGAGCGGTCTGCGCCAGATCGTCGTACACGGCGATCGCCTCATCCACCATCCCGTTCCGAACCAGGACGTTGGCGTGCAGAAATCGGACTCCCGGGTCGCCGGTTTCAAGTTGCGAAAGACGGCGCGAGTACTCCAGCGCCTCCTCCGGTCGTTGCAGATCGAACGCCAGGAGCACCGCCATTGCGAAGAGCGCGTCCTTGTAATCCGGGCGCAACGCAAGGGCTTCACCGAACAACCGTTCCGCCCGGCTCAGATAGTCCGTCTCTTCACCGTCAAGAATGTGCCCGCGGGCGCTCCGCGCGGCAGCCACACCGGCGAAATAGTACAGGACCGCGTTCTCCGATTGGAGGTCCATCGCCCGCTCCAGCGCCTCCAGGGCGGGACCGTACATCTCGCCCCGGATCAGCTCCTGGGCCAGCGATTTCTGAAAACTCGCGACGCGCCGGTAATTCTGTACCGTTTCAGAAATCTCTTCCTCATAGCGCGTGATATCTCGACGAAGTTCCTCCACCCGCTCGTCATCTACCGGAATACCCTCGTAGGCCCCGCTTTCTGTCTGCGTCAGAAACTCCAGCCGCGCGTCGTTCTCTTCCACGCACCCCACCACCGCGAGCACAAACAGTACGATCGCGAGTAAGAAGTACCGGTGAAAACGACGGCGGCTTTGCATCAGTATCCGCCTCCCTCACTATCCGACTGGGCGTTTGCGCCTGCCGCTTCTCCAAGGATCGAAACTGTTGCCGAGGCACCCAGACGGTCCGCCCCCGCGTCAATACAGGCCCGGGCAAACTCCAGCGTACGAATACCACCGGCGGCTTTCACACCGCGGTCGGCTCCGGCTACAAGACGGAGGATCGCGAGATCTTCGACCGTCGCACCTCCGGAGGCGAAACCGGTCGACGTCTTGAGGATCGCAGCGCCGGCGCGGACCGCGGCAACGGCGGCGGCAACACGTTCCGCTTCGCTCAAGAGCACCATTTCAAGGATCACTTTCACGATTCGGCCCTCGGCCGCGTCGACCACCGCTCGGACGTCGTCATAGACCGCTCCGGGGTCTCCGTCGCGCAACCGTCCAACCGGGATAACCATATCGAACTCAGTCGCCCCTTCTCCGAGGGTGTGGCGTACTTCCGCAACCTTCGCTCCGGTGCTGTGGTATCCCAGGGGAAAGCCGATTACCGTACACACTTCAACGGTACTGCCCGCAAGTCGCGACACGCACAACGGCACCCGGTCCGGTGGCACACACACGCTGCGCGTCTCGTATTGTCTGGCCTGGTCGCACAGCGTCTCGTACTGATCCGCCGTTGCCTCGGGCTTGAGGAGGGTGTGGTCAAAATAGCGGTTCAGCGACGCCCCTGATTCGATACGGGCGTCTCCTGCGAATGCCACCATTGGCCGACCCGCCGCATCCAGCGCCGCATGGACGTCGGCAATCATTTTCTGTATTTGTTCGTTCGTCATCGTCCCGTCTCCCTTCATCCCCGGGGATGAAATTGCTGGTGATAGTTTCGCAGATCCTCGGTGTCGATATGGGTGTAAATCTGCGTTGTCCCGATATCGGCGTGGCCAAGCAGCTCCTGTACCGCCCGAAGATCCGCCCCCCCTTCGAGAAGGTGAGTGGCAAAACTGTGTCGCAGGGTGTGGACTTTGGCGGAGATCCCCACCGTTTCGGTCAGTTCATGAAACCGTTTCCACATCCCCTTGCGGGACAACCGCGTGCCACGACGGTTGAGGAACACCGCGCGTTCGCTCGGACTGCGCGCCAGCTGCGGCCGCGCGTCCTCGAGGTATCGCTGAAGCCAGCCGACCGCCTCTTCTCCAAGCGGTACAAGCCGCTCCTTGTCGCCTTTTCCGCGCACCAGAATTAGTCCCTCCTCAAGGTAGAGATGGGTCAGTTCGATCGCGACAGCTTCGGATATGCGGAGTCCCGAAGAGTAGATCAGCTCGAACAGCGCACGATCTCGAAGCCCCCCCGGCTTGGACAGATCGATACCGTCAAGGAGATCTTCGACCTGCTCCACCGACAAGACCCCCGGCAGTCGATGCTCCGCCCGCGGACTCGATACTTTGAGCGCGGGATTGTCATCACGAATACCTTCGAGAATGCAGAACTGGTAAAACGACCGCAGTGCGGAGAGGTTCTTTGCGATCGTCCGCTGATCCAGCGGTTCTCCATCGGCTTGCCGTTTCAGCAGGTAGTCGATCACTTCGGCGGTTGACAGGCTGCTCAGCTCACCGCCGGACTCCGCGACCAATGCCGCGAAAACGTGACATTCCCGGGCATACGTATCCACCGTTTGCCGCGAAAGCCGCAGTTCGACGTGAAGAAAGTCGGTGTACCGCTCAAGAAGGCGTTCCGTTTCCGTCATCCGCGCACCTCAATATCCACTTCGTCGTGCGCGCCGATGACGGAGAATCGCGGGAACCCCCAGTTGCTCGTCATCTTCACCGGGATCGCTTTCAGCAAACAGGTCGTCCTGTGTGGCGGTCCGGGTGAGGTTGTTCCACGTGTCCAGGTTGATGAATTCGGCGGCCTCCTGGGGCTCTTTCGTTCCGCCGTCCGGCGCGGTTGACTGTTGCTCCTGGGCCTGCTCACGCCGCGTTTCATCGGCCTGAAAACCGGTTGCAATTACGCTTACCCGCACCTGACCGTCGAGGCGTTGATCGAGGGCTGTACCGGCGATGACCAGCACGTCCTCATCGGCGTTGGCGGTGATGATCTTCATGATCTCCTCGTATTCGGAGAGGGTGAAATCGCCACCTCCGGAGACGTTTACAAGGATCTTGTCCGCTCCTTCGATATGGGCGTCCTCGAGGAGGGGGTTGTTGATCGCGTTTGTCGCTGCGTCAACCGCGCGGTTATCCCCTTCTCCGACACCGATCCCCATCAGTGCGTCACCCTGACCGGACATCACCGTTCTGACGTCGGCAAAGTCGATGTTGATCATGCCGTCTTTGGTAATCAGGTCACTGATGCCCTGAACGCCCTGACGCAGTACGTCGTCGGCTACCAGAAACGCGTCGCTGATCGGGGTATCCTTGGGAACGATCTTGAGAAGATGCTGGTTGGGGATCGTGATAAGGGTATCCACCGCGGCGCGAAGTTTCGAAATACCGTCCTGGGCCAGGCGCGCCTTACGCTGTCCTTCAAAGGAAAACGGGCGGGTAACCACTGCAACGGTGAGGATGCCAAGGCTTCGGGAAATATCCGCAATAACCGGTGCCGCTCCCGTTCCCGTTCCGCCTCCCATACCGGCGGTGACAAATACCATATCCGCGCCTTCAAGCATCGCCCGGATCTGCTCTTTGTCCTCTTCGGCGGATTTTTCTCCGACCTCCGGCTTGCCGCCGGCGCCGAGCCCTCCGGTGATCTTCGTCCCCAGGGGCAATCGCAACTCGGCCTGCGAGCTCTGCAACGCCTGGAGATCGGTGTTCACCGCGATGAACTCTACGTTTGTCAGCCCCGTTTGAATCATTCGGTTGACCGCGTTACTGCCGCCGCCGCCAACACCAATCACCTTTATGACCGTCGGGCTTGTCCCCGACGCCGCAATCGATAAATCGTCTTCATACACTTGAAAATTCATGCACTCCCCTCCTCATGTGCATCATGCGCTATTCGTTGCCGCTAGAAAAAATGCTTCATCCAGCGTCGAAGTCCTTTCGTAAACCCCGGCTTTCGCTCCTTTGGCGCGTTGGCATCGGCCTGCCCAAGGCGATGGTTGTACAACACCAGCCCGACGGCGGTGGCGTATTCCGGATTCTGATACGCGTCCACCAGTCCACCGTGCCTGCCGGGTTGTCCGATTCGCGCCCCGAGGTTGAACATATCCTGTCCCAACTCGACGACACCCGGAAGATTCGCACCACCGCCGGTCAGCACCAGCCCTCCGGCAATTCGGTCCAGCAGGCGCTGGCGGTCCAGCCGGTCGCGGACCATCTTGAAGATTTCGGTCATGCGAGGCTGAATCACCTCACACACCTGAGAACGGGTGCACTGAATCGGTGGTCTGCCGCCCACCCCCGGTACGATAACCGGTTCACCCTCTTCCACAAGTGGCATATAGGCACAACCGGCTTCCCGCTTTATCTGTTCCGCTGAATCGGTGGATGTTTTCAACATGATCGAAAGATCGCCGGTGACCTGTGATCCACCGACGGGCAGCACAAAGCTGTGATACGGAGCCCCGTCGCGGTACACCAGAACGTTCGTGGTGCCACCGCCGATATCAAGAACGATCACTCCCAGATCTTTTTCATCCTGAGAGAGTACCGATTCTGCCGCTGCAATGGAGCTGAATACCACCTGCTGAATCTCGAACCCGGCGCGATTCACGCACTTGACCAGGTTTTGCGCTGCCGTCACGGAACCGGTGATGATATGCACCTCCACCTCCAGGCGGACGCCGATCATATCGAGGGGGTTCTTGATCCCGCTCTGATCGTCGATCACAAAACTCCGTGGTATTACGTGCAGGATCTCCCGATCCATCGGTATCGAAACAGCCCGTGCCGCCTCGATGACCCGGTCTACATCTTCCGCGGCGATTTCCCGGCCTTTTCCGGTAACGGCAACGACACCACGGGAGTTCAACCCTTCGATGTGGCTTCCGGCGACCCCGCTGACTACCCGCTTGACCTCACGCCCCGCCATCTGTTCAGCCGCTTCAATCGCGTCAACAACGCTGCGCAGCGTCGCCTCAATGTTTATCACGACACCCCGGCGCAATCCCGATGACAACGCCGTTCCGATTCCGATGATTTCAAGTTCGCCCCGGTCGTCGTATTCGGCGATCGCACAGGTGACCTTGCTCGTTCCGATATCGAGGCCAACGATCATGTCATTCGTCGGCATTCTGGACCTCCTTCATGCGGTACACGATCTCACCGGAGCGAAAGTCGAGCTCTCGTACTGACGGCGCAACCTCCTGTTTCTCCAGGACGTCGAGTACCATCAGTGCGTACGTGCACGTTTCCTGGTCTATCGTCGAACCGACCCGAACGGGCACGCCGAAACCCTGAAAGTAAAGCAGCACATCAAAATCACCGGCGCGGTGCGCCTCAACCCGGATTTCCGATATCACTCCGAACAGTTCCGGCGCCGCGACACGCAACGTGTAGATACTGTCAAGAAGAACGGTCATCGAGTTGGGCAGTGTGCTGCCAATGACACGCCCCTGAAACGAGACTCCCGAGAGCACCGGCACGTCGTAACCGGTCGCTCCGTCGCCTGTCTGAAAGATCGTTCCGGTCTCGTCGATCAGCATCGGTGTGGTGCCCTCGTCTCCCTGCATCAGCGCCAGGAGAAGTGGCCGACGACGGTCCAACCCCAGGACAACCGCGTTGGGGAACTCCCGCGAGACTGCCGCACTGCGAATCGGTGGAAACGACTCCAGACGGTCCTGGATTTCCGCGGTGTCAATTTCAAAAAAGTAGGTGCGTTCACCCAGCCCCGCCAGGTCCAGAAGCTGCCCGCGATCCATCTCAAAGTCCGCATGCACAACAACGCGGGTGATCTGCAGCCGCGGAAGAACGACGGTAACGGACAGGACGTATACCACCACGATGGAACTGAACGTGACCGCAAGAATCACGATGAAACGTCCCGCCGGAGATGGTTCCGGGGGGCGTCGGCGATCTTTTCGCGGTGCATACGCTTCAGACACGCCGTGCCTCCCATCCGGGGTTGCCGACGGTATAGAAGTTCCGCGGACGCGCCCTCGTCGGCGCCGGGCCGGCGGCGTTCAGCATCACACCGCACATCGCGAAACTGACCAGCAGTGATGATCCGCCGGAGGAAAAGAACGGCAGCGGGATTCCGGTGGCCGGGACGGCGCCAACGACGACGGCGATATTGAGAAGCGCCTGCAGGGTGATACTGGCGGTCACGCCGAATACCAGGAGCGATCGAAACGGGTCGTTCTGGCGGTTTGCAAGGTAGATACCGCGGGCGGCAAATGCGCCGAACAGGCAAATTACAAGCAGAACACCGGCAAAACCGAGCTCCTCTCCCAGTACTGCGAAGAGAAAGTCCGACTGCGCCTCGGGAAGTCCGCCGAGTTTCCGGGAACTCTCACCGATACCAACGCCCCACAGCCCGCCGCTTTCAAGGGCGCGCCGCGCTGCGAGTATCTGAAACCCGCCTCCGCTCGGATCGTGTGTCGGGTTGAGAAACGCGATAATCCGGCGCACCCGGTGTTCTCGGGTAAATACGAGCATCAGAGTGAGGGGCACGATAACTGCAAACATGCGCGCGAAATACGAAATCGGCACCCCCGCCGTGAAAAAGATAGCCAGCGCCATAAGCAGCAGAAACACCGCGGTGGAAAAGTCGTTCTGAAACAGAACGATACCCGCGAAGAAAAGCACCACAACGAGCGGAGGCAGCAACGATTTCAGCGGATCCGAGAAGTCCCGGTCGGACCGGGAGAATATATGCGCCAGGTACACGATCAACGTGAGCTTAATCAGCTCCGACGGCTGAAACGACACGTTAAACAGAACGATCCACCGGCGGGCTCCCATATAGCGGGCGCTGACACCGGGTACAAACGTGAGCAACGAGATGATCGCCGTGAAAAGTACGATAGCGGGTAACGCTTTTCGTACGAACTCCAGCGGCACCAGGATTGCGACACCCATCGTGATCAGACCAACGAGAACCCACAGGCTTTGGCGCAAAACAAAACGGGTAGAGTCTCCGTAGAGTTGTTCCGCCCGAAACCACGACGCGGACCAGAGCATTCCGAGGCCGACCACAATGATCATAAAGAGTATTGCGACCAGCATGGCGTCTATTCGGCGTGTGCCCTGTTCTATCTGTTCTACGAAAAATCCACGTCTTCCCATATTCCGTCCGCAGTTCTACCGTATTTTCAGCGTCGACAGGCTGAGAATTGCAAACATACCGCCGAGAATCCACATACGGAGAACTACCTTGCTCTCCGGCCATCCGAGAAGTTCGAAATGGTGGTGAATCGGCGCCATCCGGAACACTCGTCGTCCGGTGAGCTTGAATGAAGCAACCTGAATGATTACCGAGAGCGCCTCAAGGACGAAAACGCCGCCGATAATGATGAGAAGAATCTCCTTTTTCGTCATAAGTGCGAGGGCCCCGATAATGCCCCCGAGAGACAGGCTTCCGGTATCCCCCATCATGATCTCCGCTGGATGGCCGTTAAACCATAGAAATCCGACGCACGCTCCAACCACGGCCAGGCTCAGAATTGCCAGCTCGCCCCCGCCGGGCAGATACGGAATCTGCAGGTATTCGGCGTAGTCGATGCGTCCGGTCAGATAGGAAAGCACCGCAAAGGTTAGTCCAACCATCAGCACGAGTCCCGTCGCCAGACCGTCAAGGCCGTCGGTGAGGTTTACCGCGTTGGACGTTCCCACCCGCAAGACGACGGCGAACGGAATATACCAGACACCGAGATCAACGATCGCGTTCTTGATGAACGGCAGATACAGCTTGGTGGCGTTTTCGTTTCCGTAACGGTACAGAAGTACGGCGATCACGCTTGCAACCGCAAACTGCCCGGCGATCTTCGACCATGCGCGAAGCCCGTCTTTGTTTTTCTGCCGGATCTTTCGCAGATCGTCGGTCATTCCGATAAACCCGAAACCGAGAACGGCGATCAGACCGATCCAGGTATACAGCACCGAGATATCCAGCCACAGAACGGCGGAAACCACGATCGAGACGATGATAAGCACGCCCCCCATCGTCGGTGTTCCCGACTTGACGTGGTGGCTTTCCGGCCCGTCGTGACGAATCGCCTCTCCAAATTTGAGGCGATGAAGCATGCGTATCGCCCACGGCCCGAGGAGGAAGGTGATCAAGAGCGAGGTCACCGCGGCGTAGGCGGCTCGAAAGGTGATGTACTGAAACACGTTGAAGGGCGTGAATACGTTTGTCAGCGGATAGAGAAACTCCTTAAACACCGGCGGTCACCCCTTTCCGCAACGTCGGAATCAACACTTCAAGACCGACACCGCGACTTCCTTTGAGAAATATCAGTTCCGTCCCGTCTACAAGGACAGGCAGCCGTTGCTGAAGAGATTCCGCCGACGGCACGATCACGATTTCCGGGATGGGACCATTTCCGTTTTCCCCGGCGCGGTGTGACACCGCCGCCGCAGCCTGCGAGAAATAATCCCCGACAACGCACAGGATATCCGGCGCCAGGCGCAGCGCCGCGCGGAAAACCTCCCGATGCGCCGGGCCGGTCTGTTCACCAAGCTCGTACATCTCTCCGAGAATGAGAACCAACCGCCGCTGCTGATAGCGATCCGCCCGGATTTGCGCGACCATCGCCAGCGCAGCGGCCATTGAGTCCGGGTTCGCGTTATACGCGTCGTGAATAATCAGCCCACCGGAAGGAAGCGGGATCTGCTGTGAGCGCCCGTCCGGCAGGACCAGCCGGCCCGCAAATGGATCGGCGCCGAACCGATCCAACGCCAGAACATCGGTCAACCGGATCGCTGCCAGGGCGTTCAACGCGTTGTGCCGCCCGGAAAGGGGCAGCATGATCTCCCTGCCATCCTGCCATACCAACCGCACACCGTCCGTGCCACGCTCTTCAATCGTCACTGCCTGCGCGACCGGACCAAACCGAACAACCCGACCGTTCACATCTGCGGCGAGCGTGTCCACGTAATCGTCAGATTCCGGGATAACCAGCGTTTCATTACCGGAAAAGTACGTCGCGATCGCTCTTTTTTCCCGGGCGATCGCGTCTCGACTTCCAACGCGTCCGATATGCGCGGTGCCGATATTGGTAATGATCGCGATTGCGGGACGCACGATCGATGCCAACGCCTCCATCTCGCCCGGCGCGCTCATCGCCATCTCGTAGACGGCAAAATCAGCGTCCGGAGGTGTACCAAGAACGGATAACGGGAGCCCGGTCTCGGAATTGTAGTTTCCATGACTCCCGAACGTCTTGCCGTAGGCCTGGAGTAACGCAACGGTAAGTTCCTTTGTTGTCGTCTTGCCGTTGCTCCCGGTTATCCCGATTCTGGTCACGTTTGTCAGACAGGCGTCCACATACCAGGTGGCAAGACGGTGTAACGCGGCAAGCACGTCGGTCACTACCACGACGGGAATCGGCCACGCCCGCCCGTCCGGAGCTGCACCGTGCCGGACAACCGCCGTAACCGCTCCCGCACTTGCTGCGGCGTCTACAAACTGCTCACCGTCTGCCGTTTCACCGGGCAGAGCAAAGAACAGCGTCCCCGCGGTACAGCGGCGGGAATCGATCTCCACGGAGGAGACGGGCGGCGCCGACTCGGCGTCGCATTCACCGCCGACTATTCCGGCGAGGGCGGAGTACGTGGGAAGCGTTGCGGCGACAGGGCGTAACGGGTCCGCGGTGCTATTCACCTTCAACGTGCTCCCTTCCGTGACGTATCCGTTCAATTCGTTCCGCCGGTACCGCCTCGAGGCCCAGGTCACCTTCCGCAAGTTCGCGCACCCGCGCCGGAGACCGTAAACCGGCGATACCAACGATCAATCGTTTGTTTTCTTCGAGCAGTTGGAGATGATCACGATGAATTCGCTCAAGGCGTCCCTCTACCTGACTGAAGCGATACGACTGCCACACGTTTGCGACAAACAGAAGCGGCGTAACGACGATCAGAGAGGCGAGAATTATGGTGCGTATCCGTGTGCTCATCTTCACTCTTTCCTTTTTTCAAGCACCCTCAGCTTCGCGCTCCGGGATGCGGGATTCTCCGCTCGTTCTTCATCAGTCGGAACGACCGGTTTACGCGTCACAACAACGTACTCTCCCCCATCTTTAACCATCGGAATTTTCGGGTCGGAAGTAGAGGAACCGGCAAGGGCACGAAACGAGTGTTTTACGATACGGTCCTCAAGAGAGTGGAAGCTGATGACGATCAGGCGTCCGCCCGGCGCAAGCGCCCGCGCCGCAGCGGCAACACCCCGTTCGACACGTCCCAGTTCGTCGTTGACGGCGATTCGAATCGCCTGAAACGTCCGAGTCGCCGGATGAAGACGTCCACGCCGGTAGGCCGGTGGTACGGCACGACGAACAGTTTCCGCAAACGCTGCCGTGCCCGCCGTCGCTGCCCGTCGATCCCTGCAGATCGCTGCCGCGATGCGCCGGGAATACCGCTCTTCGCCATACCGGTAGATAATGTCCGCAAGCTCCCGTTCGCCGATCCGGTTGATCAGTTGCTCCGCCGTTTCAACGCCTGGTCTGCCGTCCAGACGCATATCGAGGGGACCGTCTTCGCGCAGGGAAAACCCGCGCGACGGATCACGGAGATGAACCATCGATACGCCGAGGTCCATGAGAATCCGATCAAACGGGCCCCGTTCCGGCAGGATTTCATCAAACCACCCGTGAACGATGTGAACCCGCGGATCATCACCAAGGCGACCCCGTGTCCGTGCAATCATCTCCTCATCGGCATCGATTCCGAGAACCGAACAATGAGAACAGAGCTCCAGGAAACGAGCCGTGTGCCCGCCTCCTCCCAGAGTTGCGTCACATATCCGCAGCTGTTCGTCGAAGGGAGCGCTGTACGCCACCACTTCGTCGGGCATTACCGGAATATGCTCAAGCCGCATACTCAGAAGAACGAGACGGACCCTCCCAGTTCTTCGGCCGCCTCCTGAAACTCATTTTCGTTCTCGTCGAGATACGCTTTGTATTCGTCGACATCCCAGATCTCTATGTACTTCTTGATACCGTGCAAAATGCACTCTTTTCTCAGGCCCGCCGTCTCCTTGAGACTTGGCGGAATCAGTATCCGTCCCGTCTTGTCCAGTTCCACCTCCTGTGCAGGAGCGATAATACGCCGTTGCAACAATCGCGCCCGTCGTGAAAACGGAGACGCAGCCTCCATGAGTTTGTCCGAAAGCTGCTTCCATTCCTCGGGCGGAAAGAGCCAGAGACAGCGGTCAATTCCAGAAGTGATTACAAGCGTATTCCCCGGCACTTCAGAACGGAGCTTGCTTGGCACAAGCAGTCGTCCCTTGTCATCAAGTGCATTGCGGTACTGCCCAGTAATCATCCCTTTACTACCACTTTCACCTAACTTTTCCCACTTTTTCCCACACCATCTATATATTAGACCACCACGGGGGTATGTCAATCTTTGTAGACAGAATTCCGTCAGAAATAAGGAAACAGCGGTGCTTACTACTATACATTCGGATAGTTGTACCGATAAAACCGGAAGAGAAGCGAATTTTTCTATTACGGGGCCGGCACGGGGGAAAGAGGATTACGGTCCGGCACTACTGTCAGATCAGATGCTTGATATTCTCAGTTGTGGGGAGCTTCATTCTTCGGTAGTTGAACATCGCAAACAACGGGTGCTTCTTTTCCACCGCGGTAAGCCACTCGGTGCCCATGTTCCGTTGCGAAAGCGCTTCGTAGACCCGCGTGAAGTTAATGACGTGTTCTTTGACCCGTTGCTCCGCGTACAGCACAACGGTGCGGGCGTTCATTATGAACGGCCAGTCCGACGCCATGCTCAGCAGCACCTCCCGGGCGGCCTGATTGAGCGCCCGTTCTTTCAAGCCGCTTTCATCGGGGAACCGGGCAACCAGTTCCGCCATCCGTTCTATCGCCTGGTGGGTATGGCGATAGATCCAGTCGTTGCTTCCGTCGAGCCACACTTCGGCGTAACCACGACTGCCCCAGCTTGAAAACGTCGGTGACACGTTCTGCGCGGTTCCGTTGCGGCGCAGATATTCCGACGGTGTCGTCATCGTCACTCTTGTATCGCCGGCGGTGCGAGCCTCATCAGCCACGCGAAAGAGCTCCTCGATCCACTGAGGGCCTTCAAACCACCAGTGACCAAACAGCTCCGTGTCATAGGGACTGGTAATTACCGGTTCCGCGCGGATGACTCCGGACAGGCGCTCAACGTGTTCCGCCTGGCGCGTATAAAAATCGCGTGCATGCCGCCGAACCGTCTCGCCGGCTCGCTCCGGATCGTACAGGACCTTGTCGTCGGTGGCACCGGTTATCGCGTGGTACTTAAGCCCCGTATCTATGCGCGTGTCGTCATCATGGATATACGGCCGGACATATTCCAGCGGCAGGTCGTATCCGATATCGCGATAAAAGTCGCGATAGGTCGGGTCCGCGGGATACCCCTGTTCTGAGGACCACACCCACGTTGCCGTGTATACGTCCCGGGGAAACGCTGCGACGCCGGCGGGGGTACGGACGGGAGCGTACGTCCCGTTCTCCGCCTGCGGTTCTCCAAACAACACGCCGTGGGCGGCACTCACGTAGTACTCAACGCCGGTACCGGCAATCAGATCATCGAGTCCTTCGTAAAAACCGCACTCGGGAAGCCAGATTCCCCGGGCAGGGGTGGAGAAGTTCTGTTGATGACATTCCACCCCCAACTCCAGTTGAGTCCGTACAATTTCCGGATAATGGCGGTAATTGGGAAGGAACGCGTGGGTTGCGGCGGTCGCAAGAAGTTCAATCCGGCCGCGGGTTGCGTAATAGTCAAATCCGCGCAACACGTTGCCTTCGTATTTATCTTCTATATCGTGCAGATCGGCGGTGTACCGGTTGTAGTACATCTCCGCGAGACGGCGCTGCGGCGGGTCTCCGGCGGTTCGGTCCAGTTCCTTTTCCGCGAGCTCACGGTTACCGGTTACGTAGGTGAGGTACCGCTCCATCAAAAACGGATCCTGCAGCATAAAGCTCAGCGTCGGCGAAAAGGACATCGCAAGAGAAAACGGTACGTCGTCTGTCTCCAGCCGGTCAAAGACCCGCAACAACGGGAGATAGGTCTCGCTCAACGCCTCAAAAAACCACCGCTCTTCAAGGAACGAATTGTATTCAGGATGACGCACCAACGGGAGGTGCGAGTGTAACAGCAAAATCGAATTTCCCATTTCTGTTCGTACTCCTTGGCTCACTGACGCAGACCTGTTGAAACGTTACAAGCGAGAACGTCCGTCGATCTCGTCACCGAACGGTGGGACTTCAAGGTACTCCATCCCGCACAATTCGTAGAGTGCCATATGGTGGGGATCCATATCCTCCGGCTGAAATGGGAGACGCCCCCGGGGAACGTACACCTGATTGGATACCGCCAGGAGCTCCCGGCGGTGATTATTCCGCGCGACAAGTTGAATCCGATAATACGCTTCCAGCTGCGGCAGATAGATATACCAGCTCGAATCTTCAATCTGCACGGGAATTTCAAACGAATCCTGGATGCGTAAGTCATTCTCAGCTCCATCGAGTTGTAACACCCGCAGGAACAGTCCATCGAACCGCGTCGATTCCCGGTACTCTCGCGCCTTCACGGTACTCAGATCCCAATACGTATACGCCCAGTGCGGGTCGCGCAACATAAGCGTGATCCGATTCGTCTCGTAATGCAGCGGAAGCTGCATTTCATCTGCAGAAGGAGCGCCGCCTCGGCCAAAAACCGGCGCTTCATCCTCATAAAGTACTGCAAACTTTTTTTGCTGAATGCGAACAGTCGTGCTGTTCGCGGACTCGCGCTCTTCCCGGTTCTCGTGGATTACCTCGACAAGTTGGGAAATAAGACGTTCCGGATCGATATCCGGATCAGGTTCTAGACCGTTTCGCGAGGCCACCAGGAGGAGGCCTTCCAGTGTAAGTTCCTCAAGACGAGCACGGATCATGCAGGGCGCTCCGAAAACATTGCCTGATTGTGAGAAAAGCCTCAGGGCGTGTCAAGAGGCGTGGTCTCGACGTTCTCCGAAACGTCGGGAACAAAGAGTCGCGCGGTGCGTCGTTCCACCGTGCCGTCAAATCGATGCGCCTCCAACTCGATCTCGTTCAGGCCGGTGACAACTCTCGTTTCAAACAGCAAAAGATCCCCTTCGGGAGTGGTCAACTGGCGCGTATCATCCTGATAGATGAAGGAGTGCCGGGCCTGCAGAAGTCCATCGCGGAGTACGTACACCCGCCGCGGAAGACGCGAAAACCGGAGATTTTCCCGTGCTACCACGATCTGCACCGTCCCCGGCACAAGCGTCTCCGGCGCTCTAACAACTCCCGCCTGCAGGAAGGTAAGCGGCGGCAGGCCGTCCTGCGGGAGACGGTCCGTGTACGGAAAAAGAGCCCGCGGATTGACATATCGCTGTGCGAGACGATCGTAGATCTCCAGTTCGACCACCGCAGCGCGCCCGAGTTTGTCGCCGGTGCCAACCTGCTCGGCGACGCGAAATGAACGGTCCGACCACGTCATTCCGTAGAGACGAAGGATGACCCACAGTTCGTTCGCGCTCCGGATGACCAGCACATCCGCCTCGTGAGGTTCTGAACCACTTGCCTCATCGAGGAAGATGACCCGACCGGAGACCGGCGCGACAACGGGAACGTCACCACCGGAGCGGTCTGCAAATCGGAAAAACGGGGAGCCGCCACTTTGAAACCGGGAATCATCAGCGTCGATGCCGATTGTGACCGATCGTCCCGTAACCGGCCAATCCCACGCCACGGCCTGCGCCGTCACCAGTAGGGATATCGCGAAGGCGAGGCCCCGGATAGCGCCGCGGAACACGCCCGGATGTCTCATGAGACGATCCTCAGCGCCATGAAGAGTCCCTCCCGATGAAACACAACCAGGCCGTCACGTGGCAGATCTCGCACGCCGGCCACCTCAGTGCCGATCCATTCCCACATGACTGATTCGGTGTTATCCCTGATGACAAGTCCTGCAGCGGCACCATCTTGAGTCGACATAACGATTGTTTTCGCGTCGGCGTGCGGAAAGCCGCCGTGTACCACCGTTAATCCCGGCGCCGGAATCGCCGCAAAGGTCAGGTCGGCAT
>JAQIBO010000140.1 GCA_027859055.1 Spirochaeta sp. | reverse complement strand
CTGCACCGATGGCCCCGCTGACGCGGACGGCGAGGAGTCCCCCGCCGGCGGCGCCACCCCCACACCCACAGAGATCACCGTTGCAACCTTTCAGCGCGGCGAGTTCTTCGGCGAGATGTCGATCTTTGAGCGGGAGCCGCGCTCCGCCACCTGTCGCGCCGCAGAACCCACCGAAGTCTGGCGCCTGCGCGAAACCGACCTCAACGAGCTTATCACCACCCGACCGGAACAGGCGATTCGCATCATGCGGGCGATGCTCCGGGTGGTCGCACGCCGGCTCGACAACACCAACGCACTTCTCTCAGATATGGTTCAGTGGGGCGAGGAGGCGCGGCGCCGCGCCTTTACCGACGAGCTGACCGGACTGTACAACCGGCGATTTGTCGATCAGAGCGTGTCGGATTACCTGACCGCGGCCTCCGCCGGCGAGCCGGTGTGCCTGGTGATGATGGACCTCGACCGGTTCACCGCGATTAACGACACCTATGGCCACGACGCGGGGGACCAGCTCCTCACCGCAGTGGCGCCGGCGATTCGCGATACCTTCCGGGATACGGACATTCTCGCCCGGGTTGGTGGGGATGAGTTCAGCTTCCTGTTGCCCCGGACCACAAGCGAGGAAGCGGTCGCGCTCTGTGATCGACTCGGTAAGGCGATCGCCGCCGTGGTGTTTGACCCGCTGGCGCTCGATCAGTCCGAAATCGGGGGCCCGGCGGCGCCGGCGCCGGCGCCGCCGGACTCCCCCACCTCCGGCGTCTCGATTACCGCCAGCCAGGGCGTCGCCTGCTTCCCCCGCGACGCCACAACCGCTGAGGAACTTCGCCAGAAAGCGGACCAGGCGTTGTACACCGCCAAGGAACGCGGCCGCAACCAGTGTCACCCCTGGAGTGCCGACGACGCGGCGCAGACGTAGCGCTACACTGACATCAACGCGATACCGACGAGCGCCAGCACGATTCCCGCAAGCCGCACCGGACCGATGCGCTCACCGAAAAAGATCCGCGACAGCAACACCGTCTGCGCCGGGTAGGCCGATGCGATTACCGTGACGATCACTAGTAACCCCTGACGAATCGCCAACAGGAGAAAGATGTTGGCCGCCATATCCAGAAGGCCCGCCGCGGCAACGGTCACCGGACCGGAGCGCCCGGTAGCGGTAATCCGAAACTCCCGGCGCGTGGAAACGGCACCGGCAAACATCAGCACGATCGAGGCGACTCGTGCCACCGCCAGAGGCCACATGCCGCTACCCGGATCGGTTCGGCTGATAAACACAAAGAACAGGCCAAAAAACACACCGGACAACACGCCGTCCCGCCCCGATTCGGCGATGCGCCGCGGGTTGCGCGCGGATTCCGGGAGATGCCCGTGCCATGAAACGAGTACGATCGCCGGGAGACTGACAGCGATGCCCACCGCCGCCGGTATCGACAGGCGCTCGCCGAATGCAAGCCCCGCCACCAGGGGCACCACCGCGCCGAGCACCGCCGCCAGGGGGGAGACGATCGCCACGTACCCGCGGGACAACCCGCGGTACAGGAGCGCCAACCCACCGAGTCCGGCGACCCCGGCGGCGGCGCCGTATGCCGCATCGGCCGCCGACGGCAGCGTTGCGGTGCGGTCCACGAGCAGGAAGAGCCCCACCAGCAGCAACCCGGCGATTTGCGACCACACCAGCACCGCGGGAATCGCATTCTTACGGGAGGCAAATCCGCCGGTAAAATCGGCGGTACCGAATAAAAAGGCCGCCAGCGCGGCGTACAAGATCGCCATTTATACCGAGTTTCGCCCGGCGTTGATGATCGCCGCCATCGACTTGACCACGAGACCGCGGTACGCCTCGCGAACCGAATCGTCCAGGGTATCCCGGCGAAGCTGCATAAGGGCGTGTTGCTGAATCACAAGGACCGGCAACACGATCGCCTCGCGCAGCGCGATTGAGCGCGCGGTCACCGGGTCGTTTTCAAGAAGCGCCGCTGTTCCGGAAACCTCCAACAGCGCGGCGGCGGTGCGCTTCGCCTCGTCGCGGAGTTCTCGCCAGAGGTCGCCAAACTGCGCGTCCCCGTCCAAATGGCGCGTTACGTCGAAGTTGACCTTTCGCAGACTTTGCATGCTGTTCTCCACCAGCGTGCGAAAGAACAGCTCCTCCCGGTACAGGTGGCGCAGCTCCTCGCCGTGCCCCGCGTCGATCAGGCGGCGCAAGGCGGTGCCAAACCCGAAATAGCCGGGGACATTCTGTTTCATCTGACTCCACGCCCCGACAAAGGGAATCGCCCGCAGGTCCTCCAGGCGCAACGATCCACCACCACCGCGGGAGGTCGGCCGGGAGGCGTTGTTGGCAGCACCGTAAAACGCCAGGGGCGTCACCGTTTCGAGGTACGGCAGAAAATCCACGCGGTTTTTCAGCGCGTGATAGCGCTCCAGGCTGGTGGAACTGATCGCCTCAAGGAGCTCCCGCTGCGCCGCATCCGGTCCCGTATCGGTATCGCGGAAGAGGATGTTCTCCAGCGCCGCGGTGACCAGTTGTTCGAGATTGTAACGCGCGGCGTCGACCGTCCCATAATTGGAACTGATCGTCTGGCCCTGAATCGTCAGGTGGATCTGTTCACGGTCACTCTGGGGGCTCATGCTACGGTAAAACTGGTGGGTCTTGCCACCGCCCCGCGCAGGGGGCCCTCCGCGTCCCTCAAAAAAGACGACGCGCACGCCGTAGCCGGCCGCTACTGCGGTGAGCTCTTCCCGGGCGCGGTAGATCAGCCAGTTGGCGGTGATGTACCCGCCGTCCTTGGTGCCGTCGGAGAAGCCGAGCATGATCTGCTGCGTATCCTGCCGCTGCGCCAGGTGGTCGCGATAAAGCGGGGTTGTGTACAGGCGCCGCATGATCTCCGGCGCCGCGCTCAGGTCATCGACCGTCTCAAAGAGCGGAACGATATCAAGGCCGATTCCGCCACGGGGAAAGCCGGCGACCCGGGCAAGGTACATCACCTGGAGCACGTTGGTTGCCGAGCGCGTGTTGGAGATGATCGCCCGGTGCACGCCGCGGGACCCCACGGCGCTTTGGATCTCCCGGACAACCTCCAGGGATTCCACCGTATCGCGGAGAACCGGGTCTTCGCCGAGGGCGTCGAGCGCATCGTTCCGGGACGGTATCTCATCGGCATGGAGGGTGGTCACCCACTGTTGGAACTCCGCATCGGCGGGCGCCATGGCACCTCCCTCCGGCGAAGTAGCAGTGCGCGCCTCGGCTGTATTCGCCTCGCCCCCCTGTGTCGCTCCAGCCGCCCCACCGCGAATCTGCGCTGTGGCGCGTCCGTACACACGGCTGTCCTGACGGACGTCGAGGGTGGCAAAGTGAAAACCGAACACGACCACCCGCCAGAGCAGCGCCTCCACGTGGGCGATAAACAGACCGTCGTGATCGGACTCAAGGTATTCGATCAGCGCCAGAAGGTCGTCGATGAGTTGGTCGGCGGCGCGGTACGGCGCACCCCCCGCACCAC
>JAQIBO010000382.1 GCA_027859055.1 Spirochaeta sp. | reverse complement strand
CTCATCTACCCCCCCACACCATCTCTCAAAAACCCCCCGTCGCAAAACTGCTCATCGAATTCAAGCGCTTTCATGTGCGTCACAATAGCGTGATCGGGGTTGATCTCGAGGATCGGCTTCACCTCCGGCAGGTCCGCCTGCCCCATAGCCTTCATCATCTGCGCCATTTGCATCGTCGGATCGTTCTGATCAACCACCATGCAGCTGGGGCTGTCGGCAAGACGCACCGAGGTCACCACGTCCTTCACGCGGTCGCCAAGCACCGTTTTCATACGCTCAATAACCGGTTTGAGCTCCTTGTCCTTGGTCTCGTCCTTCTCTTCCTTGAGGTCCTCGCCCGCGTCGGAGCGGTTCACCGCCTTGAGCTCCGTCTCCTTGTACTGACCAACAGAGGGAATCACCAGTTCATCCACATCCTCGGCCATGATCAGAACCTCAATGTCCTTCCTGGTATACGCCTCCAGCAGGGGCGAGCGCCGCAGCGTGGCCTCATTGTCACCGGTGATATAGTAAATCGCCTTCTGATCCGGCAGCATACGCTCTTTGTACTCCGCCAGACTCGTCCATCCGTCGGCCTTGGTGCTTTTGAACCGAACCAGATCCATCAACGCTTCCCGGTTGCCGAAATCGGAGTACAACCCCTCCTTGAGCGGACGGTTGTACTGCTCGATAAACTCGATCCAGCGCTCAGGCTCCTCCTGGGCAAGGCGGGTAAACTCATTGAGGAGCTTCTTGACGGAACTGTCCTTGATTTTGGCGAGAATGCGGTTCTGCTGCAGAATCTCCCGGCTCACGTTCAGCGGCAGATCCTCCGAGTCGATAACGCCCCGGACAAAGCGCAGGTACGTGGGCATCAGTTCCTTTTCGTCGTCGGTGATGAAAACGCGCTTCACGTAAAGCTTCACCCCCGGACGATAATCCACCTGGTACATGTCAAACGGCGCCTTTTGGGGTACAAAAAAGAGCGTCGTGTACTCCATCGTCCCTTCCGCCTGGGTGTGGAGGTAAAAGAGCGGGTCCTCCGTATCGTGTCCAAGGGTCTTGTAAAACTCGTGGTACTCCTCTTCGGAGATATCCGACTTGCTGCGCTTCAACAACGCGACGGCGTCGTTGATATGTTCGGTTGTCGGCGTTTTTCCTTTCTCTTTGCCCTCGTCGTCGTACTCGGTCTTCTCGTAGTGCAGCCAGATCGGAAAGGCGATGTGGTTGGAATACTTCTTGACGGTTTGTTCGATCTGCCAGCGGGACGCGTACTCAACCCCTTCATCGTTCAGGTAGAGCACCACCGTGGTTCCCGGCTGTTCACGCTCCGTCTCGGCTATCTCAAACTCACCCTGGCCATCGCTTTCCCAGAGCCACGCCTGGTCATCGCCGGCCTTTCGGGTGGTTACCTCGACGCGATCGGCCACCATAAAGACCGAATAGAACCCCACCCCGAACTGACCGATCAGGTTGCTGTCCTTGCGGGCGTCGCCGGTGAGCTGTCCGAGAAACGCCTTGGTGCCGCTCTTGGCGATCGTACCGAGGCTCTCAACCAGGTCTTCCGCGTTCATGCCGATACCGTTGTCCTTCAGCGTCAGCGTCTTCTTGTCGTTTTCCTCGGAAAACTCGATGTCGATCCGCGGATCAAACTCCATCGATTTAAACGCGTCATCGGTGAGGGTCAGGTACTTTAACTTGTCCAGGGCGTCGCTGGAGTTGGAAATCAGTTCCCGCAGGAAGATCTCCTTGTGGGAGTACAGTGAGTGGATAATGAGGTTAAGTAGCTGGTTTACCTCTGTCTGAAATTCGTGCTTCGCCATCGTGTCGCTCCTTGCTGTTGCGATCCGCTGCCCGGCGATGCGCTCGCTGCTCGAACACCACCGACAGGGACCGTTAAAAAGTGTCGTTTGTTGAAAGGTTTCCCCGGAAATATACCGATAAGATCGGCGTTCGGCAAACACCAATGTGGTCCGCCCGCGGCATTGCGACACAGACCAAGACGCACCATAATCTCTTCAATGTACGACCACGCCAGACGAGAAACGTTCCCCCGTTCCCGCCTTGCTACTTTCGATGTCGGCGCGATCGGTCGGGGCAAACACCATATCACCGGCCTTCTCGAGATCGACGTCACCACCGGACGAGAACGACTCCGCCGCCTGCGGCGCGACGGTACGTCCATCTCGTTCACTGCCTGGATCGTCAAAAGCATCGCCACAGCGGTTGCGGAAACACCAGAAGTACACGGAATCCTCGCGGGAGGTCGAAAACGCGTCGTCTTTACGGAAGTAGACGTGGCCCTTATGGTTGAACGGACGGTTGACGGTACGGCGGTTCCGCTTCCCGTCCTACTTCCACAAAGTGAAACCCGCACGCTCGGGGACATAGACTCACGGATCGCCGGTGCCGCCACACAGACCGTTACGGGACCAGAAGACTATCAGCTCGGCCGGCGACGTTCCAAGTTCCTCATGGCACTCTACTACCGACTCCCACAACCGATTCGAATCCGGATCATGAAACGAATCCTGAGCAACCCCTCGCGCCACAAGGCCACTATGGGTACGGTCGTCGTTTCATCGCTCACCGCCGGGATGCGCTTTCCCGGATGGATCCTGCCCACCTCCATGCACAATCTTGTCTTTGGCGTGGGCTCGGTTGTCCGGAAACCGCGCGTCGTGAATGAACAGGTTCTTCCGCGAGACGTCCTGCACCTGACCGTCATGTTTGATCACGACGTGGTTGACGGCGCCCCGGCGGCACGGTTCATATCCCGGCTGGTCAGGAAGCTCGAAACCGCGACCGTTCTGGAAAACCCAGCGGAATAACGGGGCGGGTGCGGCGACGCGACCAAACCGCGACCCCGCCGCGCGCTCTTCGTTGCGGCGCAACCTCACTCCACCTCGTGGTACTCCCCGAACGAGTGCTCTTTCCAGCGCACCCGGGTTGGAACCACCTCCACGTGGACCAGGCGCGGATCGTTCTCGTCCGTGAACAGACCCTTCGCACCCGGATGGAGCCGGAGCAGCTCGCGCTTCTTCTCCGCGTCGCCGGTGATATCGGCGGTCCCGGTGACGCGCAGGTGGTTCCTGTTGCCGTCTACCCAGCACAACTCCACCTGCCCGTTCTGTTCAAGCTCGGACACCTTCCCGCTGACATTCACCGTGGAACACCAGAAGCGGAAATCGTCTGTCACCACAAACTTCATCGGTCGCACCCGCGGCTGTCCGTCCACCGACGTCGCCATCTGACAGTACCCCGCATCCGCGATAATCTCTCTCACCTTTTCTCGTGACATGCTGCCTCCTCTGCCGAAGAGTACCGGGTTTGGCGGGGGTGTGTCAGGGGAAGCAGATCGAACTGCCGTTCTGCGGAGTCCTGTTCAATCGACCGCAGCGGACCACCGGATCGGTCGGCTGCAACCGCAACTACGATCTCCTGACGACGTTCTTGTGCACCGCCGGCGGAGAGCTTCTTACCCGTGCCTTCCGGGAGTCTTCAGCGTCCGTGCACACACGTCTCGATCTGCTCTTTGCCCCAGAGAAGCAGCGACCCGAGCGGGTCGGTCGACAAATCGTTGGCCGGCGGTGGTTCCGACCAGCCAAGAGCAACACTCGACGTCAGAATATCCCTGCGTGCTCGAGAAGCCTCCACGCGGCGCACCGGCTCAGACTTGGCCTGATGACGCTCGAGCAGGGTAAGGACCGTGATGACGTGAAACAGATCTTTCCACGACAACCACCGCGCGTCCCGTGCCCCCAAGAAGTCGCTCAGCTCCGGCGTGGCGGATGAGTTGTAGCGGTCCGCGTTCCCCCGTCTGCTCGAAGAAACCAAACCCGCGCGGGTAAGATCAGTCAACACGGATGCCACGGCGTTCTTTGAGTAGCCCTCTTCCATGAAGTCCCGCGCCCTGAGCCATTCGTTTTCTCCGTGTAGGAGCGCGCAGATAATATCCGCCCGCGCGCCGACACCAAACACCGCACGAGCACGGAGCTGGGTCAAAGCGGGCCGGCTGAGGTCAGGCGTCAGACGGCGAACGTGCCGCGCCGTCGCAACGGCCTGCCGCGCGTCAATCCAGTTGATTCTTACCTGTGAGCGGAGTTCGGCGGACCACATCCAGAATGCCTTTGAGACCTCTTCCGGGACCTCCGCCGCAAATGCGCGAACGCGTCGAGCGCCGATCATAGCGTGATTGCAGACACACCAACTGAACGCCATTTCATCGAGCCTGGGGTCGCCGGAGGCAAAAAACGGAGTATAGATCACCAGCAATTCCAGGTCTATGATCCACGGATTCCGCAGCCGGACTGTCCCCGGAACACCAAGCTCGTGCCACACCCCCCACAGCATGTCGTGAACGGTCGATACAACCGATTCAGACATCTTCTACCTCCATACCGATACCGAGTTCGTCCAAAACCGGCTTGGCCTCAAGGCGGTAGAAATCGGACCGCCCATCCAACCGGGCACACCACCGGATGGCGGAACTCCACTCCGCCGAAGTTGGCTTCAGAGCGACGAGGTCATCAAGATCTACCCTCCGTCGCGACCGACGGTAAGAACTGGTAGCCGCCAACAATTTCAAATGAATCAAATCGAATCGCGACGCAATGCGAATGACCAGGCCGCCATACCTGCGGACATCGACTCGTTTCTCAAAGCCTTCTGGCAAGCCAAGGCGAACAAGAATCGCGGGACCCGGGTTAATCCAGTCTCTCTCCGCATTGTCCTCCAAGGGAAGGTCCATGGCCTGTCCAACATCCCGGATAGCCGTTTCAAGCGGCTTAGGAAACGGGTTTGCGGATACCCACGAATCCCCCTCCGCCCGGGCAATGATATCGAGATCCTCAGTAGGACGAGGGACGATGCCCTGTAGCAGAAGTGCTCCGCCACCAATCGCGACGAGGTCATAAGAAACCCCACGATCCTGCAGGACCTGACCCAACGTCTGCAATGCTTGTTCCAGAAGGATATCGTTCATTACAACACTCAGTTTAACAGACCGTAACGCACTGTTCAACAGAGTGTAAATAAGACCGCCCCGCACCTTTTCTCGTGACGTGCTGCATCCTCCGCTGGAGAGTATCGGGTTTGGTGGGGGGATATCCGGGGAAGCGGGTGTCGTGAGGTGCGTCAGTAGTCCCACTTTTCATGAGCCAAGGGTGCGTCATTGAGCTCGTCCCGACGAGTGCGCCAATCAGGAAGATACCGATCCATCAGGGCGCGAAAACGGTCGTTGTGGTGGCGCTCTACAAGATGGATCAGTTCATGGACAAAGATATATTCGATGCACCGCTGCGGTTTTTTCGCAAGCTCCAGGTTGAGCCAGATGCGACGCGCCTCGATATTACAGCTGCCCCATTTCGTTTTCATTTTTTTAATTCGAACTTCGTTCACTGCGAGCCCGAGTTCAGTTTCCCAGCGCCGTACCAGATCCGGGATGTGGTCGCCGAGACGAGCACGGTACCAGGCGGTCATGATGGGCTCCCGGGTATCGCTGCTACTGGCGGGCGGGACGGTCACGAGAAGGGTGTCGCCATGGATGGTTACCTGCGGGGCGCTACCCCGGGGAATCTCCTCCACCGTTAGCCTGAACCGCCGTCCCAGGTAGTAGTGGCTTTCACCGCTCACATACTCCCGCGCCGTTTGCCGTTCCTGCGCGAGAAACTCGGCGCGGCGGCGGCGGATCCAGGGGATACGAGTAACCAGAGCGAGGCGAACCGCCTCGGCATCAAGACAGGTGGGCGCGGAGACACGCACCTTGCCGTCCGGGGGATACACCCCGACGTGCAGGTTCTTGATATTCTTGTGGCGAACTTCGACGGGGATGTCGGCAACGGTGAGGGTGTATTCAGTACTCACGCTGGTTCTTCACGATCCGAAAAATTGCGTCGACTGTGCCCGCGTCGGGGGACCTACCGGTTTCAGCCTCAATCGAGGCGGTAATGAGATTACGGACGCCGCGCTCCTTCATCGTGTTGCCCCGCCAGTCGGCTTTGTGGCCTTCGGCGACGGCGGTGTGGATGCGGGCGGCCAGCACGGCGGGATCGAGGCGAGGGGCATCTGCCGGCTGCTCGGCGGCGAGGCTTCCCGTAATGTCGGGGATGTTGTCGTAAAGGGCCTGCTCCGCGGCAGATCGCGTCGAGCTTTTTCCGATGCCGCCATCACTCGTGTTAGAGCCAGCGCCGGTCTGCGTTGCCTTGCGCGTCAGCTCAACAATCTGCTCCAGATATTCCTTGTAGGAGATCGCTTTCCTGCGGCGCTGGGTGATGAGAGCGTCCAGGAGGTGCGACATCTGCTCGTAGTACTTGGGGTTCACCTCCATCTCGTCGATGATGAGGCGGCGGACGTTGTTCTCGATCGTCTCCGCCATCGCCTCGCGGCCGTCACCACCGTCATCGGCCATGTCGTCGGCGAGGTCCTCCAGCCCCGCTTCTCCACGGTCGATCACCAGTTGGATTAGGGTGAGATCGTCGAGGTCGGAGAGCACCCTGGAATCTTCGGCGCGGATGTAGGCGTCCAGAAGGTGGCGCATCGCCGGCTCGTAGAGCTTCATGTCCACGTAGTCGCCGCTGGCCACCTTGATCTCTTTCCGGAGCTGTTCGTACCACGCGATCTCCGCGCGGATCGTCTCGGTCTCGTCGGGGGTGTAGCTGGCGGCGCCCATCTCGTTTGCCAGGTCGGCGAAGGCGCGGACCAGTGAGGCCACCAGCCGGTAGAGGG
>JAQIBO010000374.1 GCA_027859055.1 Spirochaeta sp. | reverse complement strand
CCGGGGAGATCGCCCGTGACCTCTCCGGCCCCATCTCTCCGGCGGAGGTGATCCACGGAAACTTTGGAAATACCGGCGCCGGATACGCAACGGTCACCGAAACGTTCGATCTGCGAATTCCAGCGGGACAACTGGTCCGGCGCGGAACGTACCGGGACAGCGTTGTCGTTTCGCTTTATGAGGGACACCCTGCCCAGGCGCAGGCGGCCCAGCTTATCGCCCAAGAACCGGTGGAGCTCTCGTCAACGACGGCAACGGTCGCGCAGATCGCGGTCTCGGGCCAGGACCAGTACACGATGGATTTCGGCTTTCTCTCCGAGGGCGCGGTGCGTACGGCGGATCTGCTCTTTCGCACAAACGCCGCCTATCGGATCGACGCGACAAGCCAAAACAACGGAGTGATGGTAAACGTGTATCAGCCACAAAGTGATCCGATCCCGTATCAACTTCGCGTGGACGGGTCACCGGTGGGCCTCTCGTCGTCCGCGCTCGTCCAGTTGGGTATATTCCCCGCGGGCTCCGCGGAATCGTTTGACTCGATTCCCCTGTCGGTAACGATCGGTTCGGTAACCAACGTGCTCCCGGGTCGGTTTGAGGATGTCATCACCTTCACGATATCCACGTTCTGACTCCCCCCTGCGACGAGGCGGCGAATTTGTTTTCGCGGACTGAAATTCGTAAATTAAAGAATATGAACCATTCCAAACAACTTCGCGACGGGACGCCCACCGGCTCCAGCGCACGAAACCGACACGGGCTGCGGCTCCCGATCCTTGCCGTGACATTGCTCATCGCGTTCGCCATCGCGCCGGTCACAGCCCAAATGGGTCCCGGTATGATGATGCGCGGGATGAATTCAGAGTACGAATTTCTCCTGGAGATGATCCCCCATCACCAGGAGGCTGTCGATACCGCCGGGGACGTCGCGGAGCGCTCCGAGCGGCCGGAGTTGCGGGCATTTACCCGAAACATGGCGCGCGTCCAGAGCGAAGAGATAGAGATGATGCAGGCGTGGCTGCGGGATTGGTACCCTCAACGTGACGCAGCGCCGTGGTACCAACCGATGATGCGGCCGACTGCGGGCCTCTCGTCTGCCCGTGCGGACCGCGTATTTCTTGAGGATATGATCATGCATCACCGCATGGCGATCATGATGGCGTTCCAGCTGCTGCGCGGCGATTACACCGATCGCGCGGAAGTGGAACGCTTCGCTGAAGCGATTATCGAAACCCAGAACCGGGAGATCGAGCAGATGGAGATCTGGCTTGAAGAGTGGTACGGCGTCTCCTCCCCGGGACACATGATGGGGCGCGGACGCCGCTGGGGCCCCGGGCGGTGGTAGACGCCTGACCTGTCGCTCGGTCCTTACCGGCGCGCGCGCGGAAGCAGCGCTGATCTCAGGTGGTGCAAATTCGTGCCGTATATATTGTGGAGGACGTCATCCATCTCCTTGTAGGAGATCCCGAGGGTCAGGGCGATCGCGTTTGACACGCGGATAAGCGTCTTCCGCCGATACGAGCGGTATCGAAATCGGTGCACCCGAATCGTTATCTGCATCAGGTAAATGACGATGACAACGATTTGCCACGTCATCGCATCCAGCGAAACGGGCAGTCGTTCGTTCAAAAAACCGGTGATCGCTTCTGCCAGAACGACCGCCACCGCCGCGATAAGCGTGTACAGAAACACCAGCCAGACGAAATCAAGAATGTGACGCCGGGACAGAATCCGGGTCAAATGGGTATAGTTGGTTGCTCCGCACGCAAAGAGCGCTTTGGTCAGTACCTCGGCGGTATCAACCGCCTCAGTCTCCGGCGGCGTGCCGTCCGGTGCCACCGGTTCCGCCGGCTCCACCGTTTCGTTCTCCCGGGAAAGATCGGCGATCGCCTCCTGGTAACTCTCTATTGCCTGTTGATTGGAAATGCCATTAATCACATCCCGCTCCACCAGGTGGTCGTAAAACTTGCGCGTCACCACCGGGTAGGGCATGCCGGTGTGGGTGGCGATTTTCTGAAGAAGCCGGGTGAAGAGCTGCCGCCGAATACGCCAGGGAAGCACTTCCCGAATATGTTCCGGTGGAAGAAGAACCTCGATCCCCGCGCGAAAGAGGCTGTCTTTCTGCATCTCCAGCAGCTTCTTCCGGGAGAAGAACTCAACCAGCTCCGTGACGTAGTCGTCCAGACGAAAGCGGAAGATCAGCTTTGAGTCCGAGGGGAGTTCGCGGCCGACCCGGTTTTCGTATTCCAGGTGATCCGAGATCCACCGCGCAAGCTGCACCAGAAACAGGTGCAGATCCGGAATGATCGAACTCTCGTCAACGTCCGGGGTCTCCGGTTCTTCCGTTTTTTCGGCGTCGTCGGGAAATATGGAGCGGTACAGGTTGTGAAAGAACTTCTTCATAGTATCGTATTGTAACGCACGTTCTCCAATTCTGTCGCGGATGTGGCGTACCGCAGGAAACGTACACCGAAATCGTGGTGTCTTTTTCCACACCGGCCGGGAGTAATCGTCCCTGATCG
>JAQIBO010000131.1 GCA_027859055.1 Spirochaeta sp. | reverse complement strand
ACCTAATTTCCCGCCGGAAATTATACCTACACCGGCGGTGAGATCCCGAATGCGGCATAAATCTGTTTCTGCCGCTTGGTGAGGGGGAACGGAATACGGCGACCATCGACGATCTGCGTCCGGAGCTTTTCCATCGTCCGGATCAAATCCTTCATTGTCATGGACCGATAGAGATCGGTGTCGCTCATGACTCGGTGGACGTGGGAACTGAGAATGAGCGCCAGGAAGCCGATGAAAACCTTGCTCTCCATCGCCTCCTGAGAATGGACCCGCAGTCGATCAAGACCAAGGCTGTGCTTCAATCGTAAGAACCCTTTTTCAACAACGTCCTTGTCGCGGTAGATCCGGATCGCCTCGGCGGCGTTATCGATATGATTGCTGACCAGTACCAGCCATCCGGCGTACGCAAGCTCTTCGGCGATCACGTCCTCCCGTACGGTGATCGTGTACCCTCGCGGGTCGCTACTCGATTTGCGGATGATGAGATACCGCTTGAACTGGTCCTGGAGCTTTCCATCTTCCGGATCGTTTTCCGCCGCCTCAACCAGTTGCCGGACACGGCCATACAACCGGTTCCGTACGGCCGTTGCCTTCACCTCGTTATAGTAGACGTGCACCATAACGCGCCGCCCGCCCATCCACGACCGTTCTTTCGTAACGCCGTGGATCGTTTCCGATCCGGTTACGATAGTTGTGGCAAATCGGGCAATATCGGTGCGTTCGGCGTCGATCTGGCGCTTGGTAAAGGTCATCGTGAGCGGTAATGCCACCAAAAAGCGCACTTGTGGGGTCGAAAGGAGCATATCGACGTTCTTTTTGCTCGCAAACCCCTTGTCCATGACGATCAACATCGGTCGGGCTGAACCTTCCGATACCGTCTGATCGATCGTTGTGCGGAGGGTGCTCACATCCCGGATGCTGCCGTTGTACACGGTCATCCGCACCGGTAGACGTGACTGTTCACCCATGAGCATGCACAGATTGATCTGCGCAAGAGAATCGCCATCACGGTTGTAGCCCCATTCAACGTCATCGATGAGTTGCGACCAGGACGACACGCTGGTGATGTCCAGCGCGAGGTACTCCCGATCGCTTCGGCACGTACTCCACTGGGAGAAGAACCGTTGCCGTTCTCGATCGGGGACCCGCATGAGCATCTCACTGATACGCTGTGAGGCAAGTGGTGTGAGATCTCCCACATCACTGCGCTCCATCCACTCAGCGCAGTACGATACCGGATCGCCCGAGGCGAACAGGAACGAAGCCAGGGTAAATATCTGTTCGTGATCGTGGGGAAAGACCTGCCGGAGCACATCCGAAAGACCGATCTGACCGGCTATCTCTCGAAGGAGATGAATGAGACCCGTCTGCAGAATCGTTGACCGGCGGAGGTCTTCAACGCTGAACTCCGGCGTCGCTTCCACCGACTCGACCGGCGTCCCGGCCGCGGCCATCCGCTCGATGTACTCGGGCTTGTAGATCGGCAAGCCTGTCTTTTTGTCGATCTTTCCGATTGTGATCCGGTGATTTCGAGGTTTTCCCTCTTCATTTCGGTACGAAACGGACTCGTACAGGTAGGTATTGCCACCAACATTTTGCCGAACGATTGAAGCCACGCCGAACCCCCCCCCAGTAGGTTAATAGTATTATACCTACATATTGAGAGGTTGTCAAATGAATAAATCACTGTGGTATCATTATTTAGCCTGCAATGAGTCGGTCAGAATCCTTGTAGGTATAACTTTTCCGGGAGTTTAGGATTGATCAGCTGGTGCCGGAATGGGATCGCGTCATCGACCAGATCCCCGCATGGGAGCAGTACGAACTCATCGTTGAACAGCACAGGCGAACGGAACCGTCGGACGGGATAAGCACCCGTTCGCGCGTTGACGCAGGTCTGTACCGTCCGGAACTGATCGCCCGGCTTCTCCAGATGCCGGTTTTGATCAACACGATCTACTACAACCTCAATCGGCGCGCCGTTGCGCCGTTGCGAAAACCGGGACGCTGGTTCGCTGCGGACCGGATTCAGAACGCCGTTGCAGTGGTACTCGGTTTCAGCCGGTATACGAATCCGGCGTATTTTTCGTATCGCCTCGGCGCCGAGTACGCCGCCGAGTTGGACCGGGCGCTGGCATCGCTGTACGGCGTGGCGGGGTCCGTAGCGGCAGCGGGGGGCTCTCTTCGGCTGATTCCGGTGAAACGGATTCGCAACCATCCTGAAGGTGAGATCCACGAATACCGGAAACCGACGTTCTCCCGCCGGTTGTGAGAGCCCGTCGGGCGGGCACGTATCACGCTTGACCTCGACCGCCCCGCTCTCTACGGTGAGACATGGCGTATCTTCACATCGATTACCACGCGGTTCTCGAGGCATTTCGCTCTCACAGTGAAAGCTGTCCGCTCTGTGCGATGATCTCGGAGGGTGAGCGCGCGTTCTGGGACTCCACGCTGTACGGCGCCGTTGGAACGGAAGGATTCCAGGACGCGTTTCTTGCGTCAAACGGGTTTTGTCCGCATCACACCCGGGACTTCACCGCCTGTAACGATGGGGTCGCCGTGACGATGCTGTACGTTCCGCTGTTGCGGCACCGGCGGAGGTGGATTGAAGCGTCGCAACGCGGAGCACTTCACCGAGGGTGGCGAACCCTTGGCCGAATTCTCCGGCGGCGCGACAGACGGTCCCCCGGAACGATGGCAGCGCAGCGCGGCGAGCTCGCGTCTCCGCATGATTGCATGCTCTGCGACCGCATAGAGATGTGGAGCGACCAGTTCCTCACCAATTTGCTCCGACACCAGACCGACGCCGAACTGCGGGGAGCAGTGGAGAACGGAACCGGCCTGTGTGTCACCCATTATCGCAGGCTTGCCGAACGTGGAGGCGGGTTTGCCCTTCGCCGAAAACAACGGGTTCCCCGACCGGCTCCGTGGCTACAGGAATTTCACCGCGACCGCTGGGACGCAATCGTCTCGGCAGCGGAGTCCGCGGTGCACCGACCGGGCGGCGCCGCCTGGCGCACCCTGATTACCACCATTGAGGGCGACAGCGCGATCCGCTGAGCGCCCCGTTCACGCTCCTGCCCGCTCACTTGAACATCGTGGAAATCTCTTTCCCGTAGCGTTCGGCGATAACGTGGCGTTTGATCTCCTGCTTCGCCGACAGCTCGTTTCCGATTTCAAAGTCATCCGGAATCAGCGTCGTCCGATAGATCAGTTCAAACCCCTTAAAGCCGGTGCGCGTACTGACCAGGTTACTCACTTCTCCGTTGACCACCTCGGCGATCGCTTCACTTTGCAACAGATCGGTGATTTCCATATACGGAACGTGGTTTTCATCGGCGTAGGCGATCACCGCCTCGTGGTTGGGGCAGATCAGGGCGGCGAGGTACTTCTGGTCCTGGCCGACAACGACCGCGCGTTCAATGAGGTCACTCTCCTGCAGCTTCTGTTCAACCGGCAGTGGTTCGATGTTTTCACCACCGAGAAGCACAATCGTGTCTTTTGCGCGTCCGGTGATCTTCAGTTCGCCCCGGTGGGAGAGCATTCCAAGGTCCCCCGTGTTGAGCCAGCCATCACTGTCCAGTACCGCGGCGGTCAATTCGAGCCGCTCAAAATACCCGGACATCACCTGCGGGCCCCGGACGAAGATAATGCCCATTTGACCGGCGGAAAGCACCGTTCCATCCTCCGCGCGAATCTGGCACTCGGTGCCGTGAAGCAGGGTACCCACCGTACCGGGTACCGGCTTCAGCTGGTGCCGCACCGCGAGAACCGGGGCGGTCTCGGTAAGGCCGTACCCTTCAAGCAAAAGAACGCCTGCGGATCCGAAAAACGCATCCACTGCCGGCGGGAGCGCCCCGCCACCGGATACCCCGGCGATAAATCTCCCGCCGAGACGCGCTTTGATCTTTCCGAAAACCAGGGCATTCCCCAACGCTTTCAGCGGCGACAGGAGCAGCAGGGGCAACGCCGCAACGATCTTGTCGATTACACGGTTGCGTCGCCGAAAGTCCGGCAGGAAACCGCGAAACATATCGGAGAAGTGCTTGTACGTTCCTCCGACGGAGACGAAAAAGGTGAACAGCACCTCTATTGCGCCACCCTGAGCGCGAATATTCCGGTAAATCCCCGCCCTGATCGCCTCCCAGATCCGCGGGACCGAGGCCATCCATTTCGGCCGGATCTCCGCCATGTCGGCCAGCATGATCTTTCCGATCGGCTTGGAGTACGCCAGGGTGGTGGCGGTTCCCAGCGCGATATACTGGACGATCCGCTCAAACGAGTGCCACACCGGCAATACGCACAACCAGATGTCTCCCGGTTCAGTTATGACCCGGTGGGGAACCCTGCCGACCTGATACATGAAGTTTTCGTGGGTAAGCATGACGCCTTTCGGTTCACCGGTGGTCCCCGACGTGAAAATGATAGTCGCCAGGTCGTGAACGTCACCTGTGTCGATCTCCGTCTCCACGGCGCGAGGGTCTTTTTCCAGTCGGATTACTCCGTCGTTGAGAATGTCCACATACCGATGTCCCTTTACGCCGCGCATCGGCCTGGCATCGATCTCACCATCTATGAGCACGAGGTGTTTCAATTCGGTGAGCGCCTTGCCAACACTGAGGACTTTTGCAAGTTGCGCCTCGTTTTCTACGACAGCGACCCGGCATCGGGGAATGCCGAGAATAAACTCCAGCTCCCCGGCGGTGCTGTCATTTCCCCGGGGAACGTCGGCGGCTCCAAGGCTGAGTACGGCAAGGTCCGTGACGAACAACTCGCCCC
>JAQIBO010000250.1 GCA_027859055.1 Spirochaeta sp. | reverse complement strand
ACCCTCGGGGACGGGCAAGACGGCGTTTGCCCGGGAGCTCGCACAGATCGTCGGGCACGAGGTTCTCGTTATGACCGGCTCTGATCTCCTTGGTCCTCACGTTGGTGAGACGGAATCGGCAATACGAAATATGTTTGCTATCGGTACCGACAAAAAAGCGATCATTCTCCTCGATGAAGCCGAAAACCTGCTTCAGAGCCGGGCCAACGCCCACATGGGACACGAACGCCAACATACCAATGAGTTTTTGAGCCAGATGGAACGGCACGGGACCGTGTGTATCGCAACAACCAACGAAAAGACGATCATCGATAGCGCAATGAACCGCCGTTTTTCGCTCAAGGTGGACTTTGCGCCCCCGGCCATCGAGCACCGGGTAGCCCTCTATCGCGCGTATTTCACCCTGTCACATCGGCGCCTGACCCCCGCGTTGGTCGTGAGGATCCAATCGCTACGAGGGCTCACCCCCGGTCATATCCGGGCCGTCCACGACCGGCTCCAGTTTTTCATCGATGATCAGATCACACACCACGAGATCATAGCCGAAGTCGAGACCGAGGTTACCTCTTCTCTCAACGACCGTTCGGATCCGGTTGTCCTCGGGTTCTCGGCGTGACACGGCAATTAGAAAAAAAGATATGCTCACGCATGAGTGTAAGGAGAAACAGAAATGAACAAGCTGCCAGCTAATGCAATCGCGGGCATGTCACCGGAGGACCGCATAGCCTGGGCGCACGCACACTTCACCAATCACCCGTTACGTACGGAGGAGATAGCGTCGATCCTGGAAGCGGTCCGCACCGGAACCCCCGTCTCCGAACCCTGCGATCTTTTGGCGATCGCTCTCCACGATCAGCTCGAAGGAAGACTCCGCGAGCAGGCCCTGTTGGCGCTCTACTATCACCTCGATGCTGATGACGCCGATGAAGTCGGGGATGCTGGCGTTGCCATCCAGTTGATCATCGATCAGATCACCCATTCTCCCCGAGAAGAATCTGACGAACATGTAAGGGGGCGTAAGTACTGGATACGACTCCAGATGATGATAGCCAACGAGGCACCGGCCGAGGTCATTGTTGATACCGTCAAGCAGTTCTGTAACGGGGAGACCTCCTCGTTTGCGTTGGACAGGATCGCCGCGGCGATCGGGGGGGATCGGTCAGCTTTGTTCTCAATTTTCCCGCACGATGGTACGTGGGACGTCCCGGATACCGATGGGTGGAATCGGGCAGAACGCCGCGCGATCCAGGCAACATCCGATGCAGGTGCCGTTTTGGGAACGCTGCGTAAACGCGTCTCCACGGTGCTCAGCGCCGCTGCGCACAACGACAACAGTCTTCGACGCTACATCGAATCGCTCGATGCTCCCGAACGTGCATACGTTGTATCCCCTCTGGTCGTCCGCGATATTCTCAAGAGACTTTCCCCGATCCGGCGCAATCGGGTCCTTGCTGTCTGTAGCGGTGGTACGACGCGGGAGGACTCAACGCGTCTTGCAGGATACCTCACCGCCCTCGAAGAAATTGCCGCACCCTCACAGGGAGAACGAGACTGGGCCGACCAGTTCTCGATTCTTGCTCTCAAAGCAACGATCGCCAACGTCGGCGGGTGTTTTTCACACGCGTCGGATACACCGTCGCTTGGTCAACTTGTACGACCAGCGCTTCACCTTCTCACATCTCCGATCACCGATCAGTACGACGGTTCCGCAACGCGCCATTCGCTTTCAAAACTCGTTGGCGGTATCCTGCGCGTCGTTTTTTCCGACCCGGGTGCCGCTACAGCCGCGTTGGCGCAGGTAGACTCCGGTGATCTCGATCTGGCAGGAGCGCTTACTGCAGCTCTCCGACTTGACTCTCCGTATCTCGTCAACGTTGCGGCCGATGTAGCGCTTCTCCTGTCGCGCAACCTTGTATTGGATCAAGAACTCGTCCAACCGTTATTGGAGCGCCTGTCACAATCACCGGCTACCGAAAGCGGAATGTGCAGCGGAAAGGACTTTCACGAAGACGATATCGCAATACCTGATGGAGTAGAAAACGTCTATCTGTCATCTTCCGGCGAGGAAGATGGAGCAACCGATGAAGACGACGGTTTCTTCTCGGTCTCGGGGCTCACCGGACTGTTGGAAGCGTGCCGCGAACCATTTTGCGCCTGGAGAATAGCAGCCGCGTTGATACGGCACGCAGACACAACGGGAGATCAGGAACTGACCTCTCGTCTCCTGTCCTACGCGAAAGAAAACGAAGTGATAGGCGATTGGGAGCCCAGGGCGGATCCCGCCGCGCCTGTCGCTTCCAAGACGCCTTCGCGCGCAGCGCCGCCCCGCAGGCAGTCCCAACAAACCGAAGACACCGTTGAACCCACCGTTTCCCGGCAGACAGAGGGCAAGGTAGACCCCAAACAACCAGGACCGTATACGCTCAACGAGATCATCGAGACGATGCGACGCGTGTTTGCCACGTCCGCAACCGAGTGGCCGGATTTACAGGAGGAGATCGCGCAAGAGCACGAACGCGCGCTCCAGGAGATCGTTTCGCACTCACAGCGGAGCCGGATCCGCGAGATCTTTGAGGGCCTCCCCGACGGGGGTAGAACCGACGTTATCCCCATCGTACCGATCGCAACACAGATCATGCAGCGCGGATTCGCGTCGTTTGTACCGTTGCCTTCGTTTGTTCCGGGCACTCTCGACGATCGAACGCGATACTCCGAGACCGATCCTATCGAACCGATCGGTTCTACAGAGGCTCTTGCCTACTACGTTGCCCGCGACTGTTTACCTGCGGCGCGCTCCCACCAATGGGGTATCTACTTTCGGATGCGCCCGTTTGCAGCTCTCAATCGGACCATTCCCGGTAGCGTCGGCGCTCTGGTGGAGCCGGTCGCGGTACACGAGCTCGTCCACCACCACACAGCCGTCCGTGCAAAAGAACTGGACATCGACCGTCCGTGCGGTACGTTCCGCCTCCTCGAGGAAGCCACCGCCGACTGGAACGGAGTCCAGCACCTCACTCGATTGCTCAATGCCGATACGATCACGCCTACCCGTTATCAAGAGATCTTACGACTGGTCTTTCCTCGCCGCGACGAGGGCGGGTTACCGGGATACGGCGACTGGCACCTCATGGATAGTGATGCCGCCCCGCTATCCCCCTACTTTGACACCGGAGCGTGGGACGCTCGCGCGCCAAAAGACTATAGCAGCGGAAAGCAGCTTCTCATCACCGCGACCACACCTCCTGCGATCACCCCGGTCCAACTCCCGCGCGAGCATCGGCTGTGGTCCAGTATATTGGACGCGATTGCGACGGGCGAGATTCCGATGTATCTGGATTTTCAGTAGGAGTAGGATAGTACTGACGATGAACAGAACCCCGCCGAGGACATTCGGATTAGCTGTATTTCCAGTCCTCTCGAGCAAATCATTCTAAGGCGGACTCCATGGGCAAGACCACTCACCGAGCGGTCGTAAGCTACTCCATCCCCTCCGATAACGATCACAGTATGGGGTGCTGTTATCGAAAAGCGATACATAGGACCAAAATCACTCGTTCCCGAACTGTCGCAATTGCTCAATGTGTTTTCCACCCGTCCGGAAATATTTGACATTGATTTTCCTATCATCGAAAATAAGGTCGATTCGGTTCATTCGATAAAAGCAAAAAGGGATCGGTAATGACAAAATTAATTCGAATTTTTATTTCCAGCACTTTTCGCGATATCCACAGTGAACGCGACGTGCGGCAGACGCCTGCGCGCACCTCATGCTCGTCTGAGGGTGTTTCGGGCCCTCTGTAAGGGAGGATGGATCGATTGGACGTAGACCAAGTATTGCCAAGCAGAAGGACCATCAAGATGCGCCCGAAAAATCGAACCGCGCGAATTTTCATTTCATCGACCTTCCGGGATATGCACGCTGAACGGGATGCCCTCGTAAAGCGGGTTTTTCCAGAACTGCGTCATCGGTGTGAACCTATGAGGATCGAGCTGGTAGACGTAGACTTGCGGTGGGGGGTCACAGAAGAGGAGGCCATCGGCGGCAAGGCTCTGGAGATATGCATGGAGGAGATCGAGCACTCCAAACCATTTTTTCTGGGGCTCCTTGGCGAGCGCTACGGCTGGGTCCCCGACGGAAACGAAAGCAGTATCACCGCTCAAGAGATCCTCCACGGCGTTCTGCTCCCGGAACACAAAGATGGCCGAAAGGTCAGCCATGACGATTGGATGCACCGTAAAGCTCGGAGCTTCTTCTATTTCCGGGATCCTGCTTTTATTGATCAGATTCCCCAAGAGGCCCGGCACCACGCTCGCACCGAGAACTCGGAGGCCCAGAAAAAACAGCAAGATTTAAAGCAGAAGATCAGCGACTTCTACAGCGATCTTCCGCACCATGTGTTTAAGAACTATCCCTGCGAATACTACGGCTTGAAGCTCAACTACCATCTACTAGATCAAGAAATGAAAGAATCTTTGCGGGAAGTGGCGGGGGACGATCACCTGATTGACAATGAGGAATTCCTCCGGCTTCCGCCAAGCCAGCGAGATGCTGTCCTGGCGGTGGGACTACCGTATCTTCAGGGGATAGAGTCTTGGGAGAATCGGGTGCTTGAGGACCTTTGGTCCGCGATCCAGGAGGAATTCCCCCCCGAGGAGGCTCCCTCGCCCATCGAAGCCGAGGCGCGCCTTCATGAGGGTTT
Source organism: Spirochaeta sp. (assembly GCA_027859055.1). Lineage (GTDB taxonomy): Bacteria > Spirochaetota > Spirochaetia > DSM-27196 > Alkalispirochaetaceae > Alkalispirochaeta. Next base: position 1,936 of record JAQIBO010000250.1, on the reverse strand, counting down.
CGCTCTGGGCCGGCGGCGGCACTTTGTGGGGCGAGGTACTATTTTGGCGGAAATCGCTCGCCACCTTGGAGAAGGGAAGCAAGTACTTGTCGCAGGGAGCCATGGATCGGGGAAGAGCGCCCTCCTGGCTCAGAGTGCCCATCTTTGGCGCAAGACCTACCCTGATGGACTCGTACTCGAGCGCTACGTCGGTGCCAGCCCTAACAGCCTAAGCCTCGAAGCCAACCGTCTCGCCTTCTGGGAACTGTTGGCCGAACGGGCGGATCTGAAAATCCCCAGCCCGCAGGACCGTTATGGCCGGGAAGCGAACGCGAACTTTCGCAACGATCTGAAGCAGGCATGCGAGGAAAGCCGCGTGTTGTTGGTCTTCGACGGACTGAACCAGATGGAGGATTATCATGGCGCCATAGACTGGCTTTATTTTTCCGGCGAAGAGCGGTGGCCTGCAAACCTGTCTGTGCTCTTGGGAGAAGTGACTTCCGTCGAGGATGCCCGACAGGGCTATAGCGCCTATCGAATAATTGAGGCTACCCCGATGGAAAAGGCCGAACGGGAAGAGCTGGTTCAGACCTACTTGGGAGCCTACCGAAAACATCTATCCCCAACCCAGCTCCGGGAGCTGGTGGAAAAACCCGATGCGGGAAAACCTCTCTACCTCCACGCGGCCGCCGAAGAATTGCGGCTCTTCTCCCGCTACGAGGAGATAGAGCCTCAGATCAGAAATTTCGCCCCAAATCTGCCGGAGCTCTTCGGACAGGTACTGGACCGGATCGAGCTGGACGGCGATGTCCGGGTAGTCAAATGCGCCCTGGAGGCCATTTCCGCAAGCCGCGCCGGCATTGGCGAAGGTGACCTACTGTCCTACCTGAGCTTCTCTCTGGGAGAATCAGGCCCTTTACCCCAGAGACGATGGGCGCCAACCCACCGACAGCTCCGGCACTACCTGAAGAAAACCGGAGAAGGCGAAGGACTTCTGGATTTTTTCCACCAACAACTGGCAATAGCGGTAAGAAAACGCTACAGAGGAGGTCCTCTGCAAAACGAGGCGGTCCACCGGAAACTCTATGACTTCCACCGGAACCGCTGCATGATCCCGCATTCAGAGAGAGAGGGACTACCTCGAGTATGTGCCTTCCTGGGTACCGCGCAACAGCCCCATCGTGCCCCGGCCTCCAGCCTTCGGGAGCTGCTCTTCCACGCGGACCAACTGGAGGGCAACGCAGAGAAGACCGGCCTGATGGGCGAATACGCCTGGTGGTTTGCCACCATAAGGGCCGGCAACCTCGAGCAGTTCTGGACTGATTGGTGTAACGCCTATGACAGCCTTGACAGGACTGAACGCGAAGCGCTCTCAAACCATCAAGCCTTCTTGCACCATAATATCCATCTACTGCGGCGCGGCAGCGAAAAGTGGCCAGCCTATAAGATTCTGCACCAGCTGGCAATGGAAGCCGGAGACAGTCCGTGGCGTAACACGGCAACCCAAGTGATGCAAGTCCAACCTGAACCGTGGAAATGGCTAATGAACCTCCGCGGAAATCCAGATTACCTCCAAAGCCGTGTGGTACAAATCTATGATGAGCATGAAGGTTCTGTTTCGGGACTGACTCTGTGGAATGATGACACCTGCATTAGCTGGAATGAAGAAGAAATCTACCTGTGGAAGTGGAAATCGGGAGAAACCCTGTATCGATTTGGCAACCCTGAGTATGGGAATGCCATTGAACAGATAGGAAAAATCTCCGAAACGGAGTTCTTCAGCTTCCACCGGAAAGGAAATGTCTGGCGGTGGAAGCTGGGTGAAGCGCACCCGGAAAGAGAAGTTGTCCTTTCAGCGATAATCGAAAGACCCTTCTATGAAGACTATAAGCTCAAACGTTTCCCCTGGGGAGATAACCAGTGGATCTTGACCACAGATGTTTCCTATCCCATTCAA